>DASVWS010000114.1:0-4500 GCA_036393095.1 Gemmatimonadaceae bacterium
TCGACACCGGCGCCCACTCCGTGCCCATGTCCAGCAGGTTGACGAAGAAGTCGTTGGTGAGCGCGCCGGCGCGCTTCGTGAAGACGCCGTGCGCCGTCCCGCCCACGTTCGTCCTGAGCACACGCATCCCGCCCACGAGCACCGTCATCTCGGGCGCCGTCAGCGTCAGGAGCTGCGCCTTGTCCAGCAGCAGCGCCTCGGCGGGCACCGTGTACTTCGCCTTTAGATAGTTCCGGAATCCGTCGGCCGCAGGCTCGAGCACGGCGAACGACTCCACGTCGGTCTGCTCCGCCGACGCATCCATGCGCCCCGGCGTGAACGGCCCCTTCACCGAATGGCCCGCTTTCTTCGCCGCCTGCTCCACGCCCACGCACCCGCCGAGCACGATCAGATCGGCCAGCGACACCTGCTTGGCGCGCTTGCCGCGAGGCTGCGCCTTGTTGAACGCCTGCTGGATGCCCTCGAGCTTCTTCAGCACCCGGGCGAGCTGCGCCGGCTGGTTCACCGCCCAGTCCTTCTGCGGCGCCAGGCGAACGCGCGCGCCGTTCGCGCCGCCGCGCTTGTCGGAGCCGCGGAAGGTGGACGCCGACGCCCACGCCGCGGACACCAATTCCGACACCGTCAGCCCGGAATTCAGGATCCGCTGCTTCAGCGTCGTGATGTCCCGCGGTCCGATCAGCGCGTGATTCACCCTCGGGATCGGATCCTGCCAGATCAGCTCCTCCTTCGGAACCTCCGGGCCCAGGTAGCGCGCACGCGGCCCCATGTCGCGGTGCGTCAGCTTGAACCACGCGCGGGCGAACGCGTCGGCCAGCTCGTTCGGGTGCTCCAGGAACCGGCGCGAGATCTTCTCGTATGCGGGGTCGAAGCGCAGAGAAAGATCGGTGGTGAGCATCGTCGGCCGGTGCTTCTTCGACGGGTCGTGAGCATCGGGCACCGTCGCCGGCGCGTTCTTCGCCACCCACTGGTGCGCCCCCGCCGGGCTCTTCGTCAGCTCCCACTCGAAGCCGAACAGGTTCTCGAAGAAGTTGTTGCTCCACTTCTTCGGCGTTCTGGTCCACGTGACCTCGAGGCCGCTCGTGATCGTGTCGTTGCCGTGGCCGGTGCCGAAGTCGTTCTTCCACCCCAGCCCCTGCGCTTCCAGCGGCGCCGCTTCCGGCTCCGGCCCCAGGTGCGACGCCGGCGCCGCGCCGTGCGTCTTGCCGAAGGTGTGCCCGCCGGCGATGAGCGCCACCGTCTCCTCGTCGTTCATCGCCATGCGCGCAAAGGTCTCGCGGATGTCGCGCGCCGCGGCGACCGGGTCGGGATTGCCGTTGGGCCCTTCAGGGTTCACGTAAATCAGTCCCATCTGCACGGCCGCCAGCGGATTGTCCAAGTCGCGGTCGCCCGAATAGCGCTTGTCGCCCAGCCAGGTGGACTCGGCGCCCCAGTAGACGTCCTGGTCCGGCTCCCACACGTCCTCGCGCCCCCCCGCGAACCCGAACGTCTTGAAGCCCATCGTCTCCAGGGCGACGTTGCCGGCCAGGATCATCAGGTCGGCCCACGAAATCTTCCGGCCGTACTTCTGCTTGATCGGCCAGAGCAGCCGGCGCGCCTTGTCGAGGTTGACGTTGTCGGGCCAGCTGTTGACCGGCGCGAAGCGCTGCTGTCCGCGGCCGCCGCCGCCCCGGCCGTCGCCGATGCGGTACGTGCCCGCGCTGTGCCAGGCCATGCGGACGAACAGCCCGCCGTAGTGCCCGAAGTCCGCCGGCCACCAGGGCTGCGAATCGGTCATGAGCGCCGCGAGATCCTTCTTCACCGCGGCGAGGTTCAGCGACCTGAACTCCTTCGCGTAGTCGAAGGTCTCGTCCATCGGATTGGACTTCGACGAATGCTGATGCAGCAGCTCGAGCTTGAGCTGGTTCGGCCACCAGTCGCGGATCGAGGGGCCGCCCCCGGCGACGTGGGGCACGGGACACTTGGCTTCATTGCTCATGATCGTTCCTGTATTGGTCGATGTGATGGGTGATGCCCGGTCAGGCCTTGCGTCGGGCCCGTTTCCGGCACGTGGGGCAGCGGCCCCAGTAGACGACCTCGGCTTCGTCGATCTCATAGTGCATGGCATCGGACGGCGCGAGACACGGCGCCGCGCCGACCGCACAGTCCACGTCCACCACGCGGCCGCAGACGCGGCAGATGAGGTGGTGGTGGTTGTCGCCCACGCGCGCTTCGTAGAGCGCCGGCGAGCCCATGGGCTGGATGCGGCGGAGCACGCCCTTCTCGACCAGAACGCCGAGCGCGTCGTAGACGGCCTGGCGCGAGATGGCGCCGATCTCGGCGTTGGCCATGTCGACAACGCGATCCGCAGTGACGTGCGGCCGGGCGGACACGGCGCGCAGTACGGCAAGCCGTTGCGCGGTGACGTTGAGTCCGTACTGGCGGAGGAGGGCGGCCGGTTCGGCGGGCATGTGGGGAGTCTACCCGGAGTTCTGGATTCGGTCAATATCTTGGCCGCATCTATGTTTCACGCTCGACCTCCGCCCCGTGCCCTTCGCCTCGCCGGCCGATCCGTCAGCGCGGCGCCCGCCGCAAGATGGCGGTGTCAGGATTCAAGACCCCGGGAAGCGCGCTCACGCATGTCCAAATGGCCCGGACCTGCTCGGACGATCCCGTCAGCACCATGTGCTGGCGGTGGGGATCTACATAGTACGGCCCGGGACACCGCCCGTCGGTCACCGCTTCGTGAACCGAGTCGGCTTCGAACAGCCATAGCTTGAGCGTGCTACTGTCCACCTCGATGGCCAACATCTCGTAAGTCGCCTGCAGAGCGGGATCGTAGGCATGGTCCGCCGCGATCAGCAGGCTGTCCACCTCCATTGCGGGGCGTATTTCCATGACGGAAAAGGGTCCAATCCGGCCGACACGCGCATCGTAGGAACGCGGCCCGTAGGGCACCGCGATCTTGGTCGAATCGCGTTTCTCGACACCCCAGGTATCGATGACGTAATTCGGGACCGGGCCATCGAGCCGGTGGATGCGCATGCGTCGCAGGCCGTCTTCGACCTCCACGTTACCGCTGGAATCCACGGTCAGCGTATCGACCGCCCGCCACTCGCCGACGAAGTCCGGAACCTCGTACGCATCCTGATCCGTTATGGCAGGCGCGAGGGATACCACATCACTGCACCCAACGAGCGCGAACGGCGCGACGCCCGCGAACAGCACGGTACGCAAAGTCGCGCGGCGCGCGGCATTCGTGGGGGAAACGTAAGCACGCATGAGGCCGAGTCCTCACGAAGCCCGACCGGCACGAGAGCTGCTCCAGGACACCCGCCGTGCCACCCGCGGGGACGGCCGACGCCGACCGAGTTCCGGCGCCGGTCCTATGAGGCTACCGGGATTGCGCGCAGGCGGTCAATCGGGCGATCCCGGGCGGGCCCCCTTGTCCGAAGATTCCGCGCACGCCAGCCGCCGCAACTCCCCCTCATGCGCCTGCACCGCCGCCATCGCCCCGCTCCGTGCCGCGTTCCACTGCGTCCAGCTGTGGCTTGCCCGCGCACGCTTCTCGCCCGTCCAACGATCGAGTACGATCTTCGCCGCGGCGCAACGATCGGCCGCCGTTGCCGAGTCGACCGCGGCGGCGGGTGCCGTCAGCGCCGCCACCACCGCCGGAATGGCGTCTCCGCCCAACGACGCGACGTAGCGATAATCCGATCCCGCCGTCCCGGTCTGCCCCGCCGCGTCGCGCGCCAGATTCGCCCGCGCCACCAGCGCGTCGGGGTTCAGCGCGTTCAGCGTGAGCAGCACCGCAAACCCGCTGCCCACCATCCCCGCCGCAAATGCGCGCGGCCGCGAGCGCAGTACCGTGAACGCGAACCAGACGAACACGACGGCCAGCCAGACCATCACCGCCGACGCGTACAGCCGGTCGGTGGAAATTCCATAGTAGTGGACGTACAACTTCATGCGCGCCCCGGCCGACACGATGATGGCGCCGAGCAGCACGACCAGCGGCACGGCGAGGCGGCGATACGTGCGCCGGGTGCGACCATCCGACTCCGGAATCAGCGCCTGCGCGCCGAGCAGCAGCGGCAACAGGAGCCCCGCCACCCACATTAGCTCGAAGAAGCCGTGCCGGGCGTACTGCGCGTAGCTGAGCCCGGTGGTCCGCCGCACCAGCGCCTCCCCGCCGAACAGCCAGCCGAGCTGCGCGGCGACGAACGCCGCGAACAGCACGTCGAGCGCGCCGAGCGCGAATGCCACGTCGGTGGTGCCGAGCGTGAACGACAGGGTCGTGGCCGGAGCGGCCGTGTCACCGGCGCGCGCCAGCAGCGAGCGCCGCAGCCAGCCTGCCACGATCCAGGTGAAGAATCCGGCGACGAACACGTGCGAGAGCAGCACGTCGATCCGGATGTCCGGGAGCGTGAGGAACGACCCGAAAATCGGATCGGCGTTGGCGAGCAGCAGCGCGAACACGACGACGATCGGCAGCGCGATCAGCGTTGCCCGGCCGATGCGCCG
>DASVWS010000115.1:0-14801 GCA_036393095.1 Gemmatimonadaceae bacterium
GCGCAGGCGCCGTCCATCGACCAGTTGTTTGTCTGAACGGATGGCCGGCTCCGACCGCCGATCGCAGGTGAAACCCGGCTGTCGAGATCGCCGTCGTCAACGTATCTTCGCGACCCAACCCTCATACGCGGAGTTGAATCCGATGCGCGCACGATTTGCTCTCGGCCTTACGGCGGCGGTGTGCTCACTCGCCACGGCACCCGTGGGTGCCATGGCGCAGGGCGCATTCGAAGGCGTCGTCACTATTCAGGTGACACGCGGGATGGATGGCCCCCAGACCGTGACCTACTCCATGAAGGGGGACAAGGCCCGCATGGACATCTCCGCCGGCGGGATGGACATGTTCACGATCATCAACTCCACCGCCAAGACGGCGGACATCGTCATCCCCATGCGGCAGATGTACATGGAGCAGAGCATCGAGCAGTCGCGACAGTTGGCCGACTCGAGCATCGCCAACGCCAAGATCGATTGGACCGGCAAGAAGGAAACCATCGCCGGCTACGAGTGCGAGCACGCCAACGTCACCGACGATCAGGGCAAGACGGACGACGTCTGTCTCGCCAAGGGTCTGGGCACGTTCATGGCCGTGGGCGGCGGGATGGGGCGCGGGCCCGGCATGGGGTCCAGTTGGGTCGGCCATCTCGGGCAGGTCTTTCCGCTCAAGGTCGTGGAAAACGGCCAGGTCGAGATGGAAGTCACCAAGATCGAGAAGCAGTCGCTCGACGATTCCCTCTTCGCCGTCCCCGCCGGCTATCAGAAGATGCAGATGCCGATGGGCGGCCGGCGCGGCGGCGGCCGGTAGACCGGGCACCCGGCGGGCAGCGCGTCCACCGCGCCGCCCGCCGTTGCCCCGCGACGAATCGCGCTCAGTACTTCGCCAGGTACTCGTCCACCTCCCAGCGGCTCACCTGCGAGATGTAGTGGCGCCACTCCTGCCGCTTGGCAGCGAGGAAGTGCTGCGTCACGTGCTCGCCAAGCGCGTCGCGGATCACCTGGTTCTTCTCCAGCTCGTCGCACGCTTCGTTGAGGTCGTGCGGCAGATCGTCGATCCGCAGGCGCCGCTTCTCGCGGTGCGACATCTCCCAGATGTTCTCGTTCACCGGCTCGCGCCAGTCGGCCTTGGTCTCGATCCCGTCCAGTCCGGCGGCCAGCATCGCGGCCAGCGCGAGATATGGGTTCGCAGATGGGTCGGGCACGCGATGCTCCACACGCGTTCCGGCTCCGCGACGCTCGGGTATGCGCAGCATCGGGGAGCGATTGCGCATCGACCAGGCCACGTTGACGGGCGCCTCGTAGCCGGGCACCAGCCGCTTGTACGAGTTCACGAGCGGGTTGGTGATCGCGCAGTACCCCCGGGCGTGCTTGAGCAGTCCGCCGATGTAGTGAAGCGCGGTCTTCGACAGCTCCCATTCGGCCTTCGAATCCCAGAACGCGTTCTCCGTGCCCCGGAACAGGGACTGATGCGTATGCATGCCGCTGCCGTTCTGCCCGAAGATCGGCTTCGGCATGAACGACGCGAAGAGGCCGAACTGCTGGGCCACGTACTTCACCACGAACCGGAAGGTCGCGATGTTGTCGGCGGTCTTGAGCGCGTCGGAATACCGGAAGTCGATCTCGTGCTGCCCGTGTGCGACTTCGTGGTGCGCCGCCTCGACCTCGAACCCCATGCGTTCGAGCGTGTCGACGATCGCCCGCCGCGCGTCCTCGCCCCGATCCACCGGCGCCAGGTCGAAGTAGCTCCCCACGTCGTGCGTGTGCGTGGTCGCCTCACCGTCCGGGCCGCGCTTGAACATGAAGAATTCCGCCTCCATCCCCGCGTTCATCGAGAACCCCATCTTCGCCGCGCGGGCCAGCTGCCGCTTGAGCACGCCGCGGGGATCGCCGGGAAAGGGAGAGCCGTCGGGCCGGTTGATGTCGCAGATCACCCGGCACACCCGGTTCTCGGCATCCGTCCACGGAAAGACGACGAACGTGGACAGGTCGGGCGCCAGCAGCATGTCCGACTCCTCGATCCGCACGAATCCCTCGATCGAGGATCCGTCGAACATGATGTCGCCCGCCAGCGCCTTCTCGAACTGCGACGAGGGAATCTCGACGTTCTTGTTGACGCCGAGGATGTCGGTGAACTGCAGGCGCATGAACCGCACGTTGAGATTGTGCGCCAGCTCGAGCACGTGCTTGGCGGTAGCGCCCGCCAGGTTCGGGGTCAGAGAGCGGGAAGACGACATGCGTGGGGAAGACGGTGGGAGCCGGGGCCGGGCTCGTGCCCGGCCCATCCTGTTCGGTTCAAGCTCCGTTGCCCACCATCGAATGTCAAAGGCGCCGTTCGCGGAATCACCCTCCCTCCGGCATTCCGAGTCGCTAAGTTATGCCCTCATGAGCGAACCTTCCTCGGCAAAGACCAGGCCCTGTCCCAATTGCGGAGAGCCGGCCACCGGCCGGTTCTGTTCCAGTTGCGGCACGCCGCTCTCCGGCGTGGCCTGCGGCGCCTGCGGCGCGGAGCTCGCCCCCGGCGCCAAGTTCTGCCATAAGTGTGGAACCCCGATTGCGATTCCAGGCGTCGCTGCGCCGGGCGCTAACCCGGCCGGCCCGACGCCTGTCCGGAGCGGGAGCGACGCGCTTCCCTGGGCCGTGGCCGCCATCGCGTTTCTCGCCCTGATCGCCATGTTCGCCGGCCAGCGCTTCGCGCGCGCCGGATCCGGCGCCGGCGGTGACGCGAGCGGCGCGCAGGCCGCCGGTGCCGCCGCGTCACCCATGGGTCCGGCGCCCGACATCAGCCAGATGACCCCCGAGGAGCAGGCAAGCCGGCTCTACGACCTCATCATGAGGTCGTATGAAGGCGGGCACATGGATACCGTCCAGATGTTCGCGCCCATGGCCGTGGGAGCCTACGAAAATCTCGGCCAGCTGACGCTCGACGAGCGGTACGACCTCGGCCGCGTAGCCGAAGTTTCCGGTGCCTATCCCCTCGCCGCCGCCGAGGCAGATACCATTCTCCGGCAGAATCCCAACCACCTGCTCGGACTCATCCTCGCCGCGCAAGCCGCGCATTCGCTCAACCAGACCGCCGCCGAAAAGAAGTATCTCGACCGGCTGGTCAAAGCCGCGCCGGCGGAGCAGGCCAGGAAGCGCCCGGAATATCAACAGCACGAAAACGACATCACGGCAGCGCTTGCGCAGGCCCGAAAGGGCTGAGCGTCGCCGCCCCGATCAGGACAGATGACCAGGCCCATTCACGTTGCCCACAGCCCCGACTCGGACGACGCGTTCATGTTCTACGCGCTGGCCGAGGGCAAGATCGACACCGAAGGGCTGACCTACGTCCACGAGCTGCAGGACATCGAGTCGCTGAACCAGCGCGCACTGCGCGCCGAACTGGAAGTGACGGCCGTGTCGATTCACGCGTACGCGTACCTCGCGGACCGGTACGCGCTGCTCCCTCACGGAGCCTCCATCGGTGATCGCTACGGCCCGCGGCTCGTGGCTCGCCAGCCGATGACGCGGGACGACCTGCGCGGAAAGCGCGTTGCCATTCCCGGCTACAAGACCACGGCCTATCTCGCGCTCAAGCTCTTCCAGCCGGAGTTCGAGCCCGTCCCGACCCCCTTCGACCAGATCGAAGATGCGGTGGTCGACGAGCAGGCCGACGTCGGCCTCCTGATCCACGAAGGGCAGCTCACCTTCGCCGACCGCGGGCTCCATCTGATCCAGGACCTCGGGGAGTGGTGGTTCCAGGAGACGGGATTGCCGCTCCCACTTGGCGGCAACGTCGTTAGGAAGGACCTCGGAGAGGCTCTAACGAAGAAGATTTCGAGACATCTTCGCGCCAGTATAGCGTATGGCCTTGAGCATCGCGCCGGAGCGCTCGATCACGCGATGAAGTACGCTCGGGGGCTCGACCGCTCCAAGGCTGACACCTTCGTCGGGATGTATGTGAACGACTGGACGCTCGACTACGGAGATCGCGGCCGGCGGGCAGTGCAACTCCTGCTGGAGCGCGGCGCCGACGCCGGGGTGATCCCGCACCGGGTCAACGTCGAGTTCGTGGCCGACTAGGCCGGAAAGCGCCGCGTAGTTTCCGGCGCTCGAGTCCGGGGCCGTATCACCGGTTCCGTCGCGAACCAGTAACTGCCGTCAACATCGCAGCGTGGCAATCCGTTCAGCTTTGAAGAACCTCGTTTGCGGCCGCTTGACGGAACGACTCCCGGATTGTACTAGGGAGTTGTCGCACTGGCGGTTGCCGAGCGACTCGGTCCAGGCGCCGGCGCAGTCGTGCTCGGCCGCTCGCCGAATCAAGCTGACAGCGACTGCGCATGCGCAGGACATTTCTAGACCAACACGAGGAGGCGGGCAATGCCGCGGGGTGACGAGCTGCACGATGGGTTCGAGTTTTCCGACCGCGAAGAGGAATCGGAAGACTTGGGCTATAGCGGTGGGGCGTCGTACGACGAGGAGGAAGAGGAAGACGGCGGCTGGATGACCCACAAGGACGACAGTGACGACCTGTGGGACAGCACCGAAGAATCTGACGAAGAAGAAGAGGAAGCCGAGGTGTTCGCCGAGTCCGGCGAGGAAGAGGAAGAGATCGTCTTCACTCGTCCGGCGGCGCCGGCGAAGCCGGCCGCTGCGGAACCAGCGCCGAAGCCGGCTGCTCCTGCCGCTGCCCCGGCCAAGGTCGCCAAGGCGCCCGCCAAGCCGGCCGCGAAGCCGACTGCGAAGCCGGCTGCCAAGAAAGCGCCGGCGAAGAAGGCCGCCAAGAAGGCGGTGAAGAAGAAACCGGCGAAGAAAGCTGCGAAGAAGAAACCCGCGCCGAAGGCTGCAAAGAAGAAGGCAGCCAAGAAAAAGGCCGCGCGAAAGCCGGCCGGAAAGTCGGCGAAGAAGGCGCCAAGGAAGAGCGCCCGGAAAGCGGCGAAGAAGCGCCGTCGCTAGGCGGTCCGCCGCCCGTTTCTCCTCGACGTGAGAGCAGCAGGAGCCAGAGCGGCGCCTGCTGCTCTTTCGTTTGCGCTGCCACTCCCGACACCGCAGCGCTCACCCCTCACCGCCTTCCTCGGCGCTCGTTATTGTTGTCACATGCCCTCCACCTCCTGCGCCTGCGTTCCACGCGATGTCTGACACGCCGGTGAATCTGCTGCGCGCGCATTCGCGGCATGCCCCATGGAATGCTCGCGGCCTGGCCGCCCACGCCACGGCTCTGGTGGACGCCGCCGGCGTACGGCCGACCAACGCGTCGGCGCGGGCGGCGCCGAGCCCTCGTGCAATTCGCTTCTACGTCGCGAGCGGGCTGCTCGATCGCCCTCAGGGGGCCGGCACTGCGGCTACTTACGGGTACCGTCATCTGTTGCAGCTGCTGGCGATCAAGATCCGGCAGCGCGAGGGCGCTACGCTCGAGACGATCAAACAGGAAATGCGGGACGTCACCGGCGATGCACTCGAACGGCGAGTGGCCGCGGCGTTGGCTCCGGCGCTCACCATCGGCGCCGACACCGCCGCGCAAACCCTGGACGACGCGCCCGCTGCCGCCTGGCATCGCGTCGTGGTGGGTGACGGCATCGAGATCCACGTGCGCGGCGATTCGCCGGCCGCCGGCGCGGATGCGCTGGTCGCGATGCGCGAGGCAGTGCGCGCAGCGCTGGGGCGCGAGGAGTTCCGGTAGCATGGCCGCGGGCCTGACGCTGATCACCGGTGTCGGTCGGGCAGGGCAGGTCGGAGAGGTCGTCGCGCGCACGTTCGCCGGCCGCGGGCATCACGTCCTGCTCGTGAGCCGCGATGCGGGCGAAGTCACGGCCCGCGCTGATGCGATCCGCGCGGACGGACTGGCGGCGAGCCCGTACGCCTGCGATCTCGCGGATGGCGCGCAGGTGGCGGCGCTCGCCGAGCGCGTGGCGGCGGAACACGGCCCGCGCCTCGATGCGCTCGTGAACCTCGCCGGCGGATTCGAGAGCTCCGGCCCGGTTGCCGACAGCGCCGCCGAGAGTTGGGAGCGGCTCAGCCGGATCAACCTGCTCACCGCCTACGCCACGACGCGTGCATTTCTTCCGCTGCTGCGTCGCGGCCACGGTTCCGTCGTCTTCTTCGCATCCGACGCAGCGCTTCCCGGCGCGTCGGTGTCGGGCAACTGGGCCTACGCCGCAGCCAAGACTTCGGTGGTGACCCTCATGCGGGCGGTGGCACGCGAGGAGCAGGCCGCCGGCGTCCGGGCCAACGCCGTCGCGCCCACGGCGATTCGCACAGCGTCGAATCTGGCGAGCATGGGAGCCGCCGCGCATTACGTGGAGCGTGAGGCCGTTGCCGATGCGGTGTGGTTTCTCTGTTCCGATGCCGCCCGGGCCGTGACCGGGCAGGTGATCCGGCTTGCCTGATCGCGTCGGGCAGACGGTCGCCTCCCACCGGCGTACGACCGCACGATGATTCCCCAGCCGCGTCGCCGCATCTCCCCCCGCAAGGTGACGCTGGACCGGTCGCTGGAAGAGGTGCCTCTCTTTCGCCTCAGCGACACGCCCGAAACCACGCCCGCCGTATTCACGACACAGTCGGGCGGACGCTGGCGTGTGCTGCCCGCTCCCGGCGACCGGCTGCCGGGCACGTTCGATCAGGATGTCTACGTCGAGATCATGCGCCGTTATCAGGAAGCCGGAAGCCCCGCCGACGGGGTGATCACGTTCACATTGCACGCATTTCTGCACTCGATGGGGCGCCGCGTGGACGGGCGCACGTACGAACAGCTTCGCTCGGCGCTCGTGCGCCTCGAGCGCACGGTTCTCGAGTCGACGGCGGCGTACCAGATGGCGCAGCGCGGATCCGCGCTCGATGGACAGTTCACCCTGCTGACGTCGGTCGCCATCGAACGTCGGAGGGCCGTGGACCGGAGTCAGCTGGCGCTCTTCGACACCACGATGGGACCGGAGCCGGGCGACGCGCGCGCGGTGGTCGCACCCGGCATCCGGGAGAACCTGGCGGCTCGCCATGCCGTGACGCTCTCGCACACGCGGTACCTGGCCCTCGGATCGCCGGTGGCGCGGCGCCTGTACCGGCTGCTCGAGCTGGCCAGGGCGGAGGGGCGCCTGGCGTGGAAGGTCTCGCTCGACCGTCTCAAGGAGTTGCTGCCGCTCGTCCAGCGCTACCCCTCGCATCTCCAGCGGGTGCTGCAGCCGGCCCACGATCTGCTGGTCGAATCCGGGGTGCTCCGGAGCGCGACCGTCCAGCAGGAACATCGGCGATGGTATGTGGGGTACGTGTTGGGGAGCCGGATGCCGGCCGGGGCGCCGGGGGACCGGGGCCCAGTGCCGGCAAAGTGAACGCCGGCCGGGGATCGGAGTACAACACGCCATGGCCACCAAACTCACCCACGAAATCCGCCGCGAAATCACCATCGGCGACGAGCCGTTCACGATCGTCATCTCACCGCAGGGCTTGCGGTTATCACGCAAGCGTTTTCGCTCCGGGCGCCAGCTGAGCTGGGAAGCGCTCTGGCGTGAAGGAAGCGTGGAAGAGGCGAACGGGTCGCAGCCGGTGGGTGCACCTGTGCCGGGAGGCGCCTCGGCGGTGTAGTTTTCGGGAGCATTCTCAACGGATTCGCCGTCGATGACCCGCTCCCGAAAATTCGCTGTCGCTGCAGCCCTTCTCGTTCCGGCCCTCGCCGGGGGCTTCGTTCTGGAGTCCCACGCCAAGGGGGGCGGCGCGCTCCTGCTCGATCAGGTGCTGTCGCTGGTGTCCGACCGCTACGTGGATTCGCTCCCTCCGGGTGACGTTTACGAAAAGGCGGCCACGGGTCTCGTACGCGAGTTGAACGATCCGTACAGCCAACTGTTCACGCCCGAGCAGATGAAGAGCTTCACCACCAATACCAGCGGGCGCTACGGCGGTATTGGAATGCAGATCGAGAGCCAGAACGGGATCATCACCGTCAGCAAGGTGTTCCCGAACACGCCGGCCGAGGCCGCCGGCGTCATCGAAGGCGATCAGATCGTTGGCGTGGACACGGTCTCCACGCGCGGGTGGTCGCTCACGCAGACCTCGGACTACCTCACCGGAACGCCCGGCACCAAGGTGAAGGTGCGGTTTGCCCGTCCCGGCGTGTCGCAGCCGATCACGGTGGACTTCACGCGCGCCGTGATTCACGTGCCGGCCGTGCCGTACTCCCTCATGCTCGCCGGCCGCATCGGATACATCCCACTGCAGCAGTTCAACGAGACGGCCGCCCGTGACGTCGCCGACGCCGCGAAAGCCCTGCAGAAGCAGGGGGCGCGCGGCATCATTCTCGACGAGCGTGGCAATCCTGGCGGGTACGTGGATCAGGCCCTGCAGCTGAGCGGGCTGTTCCTCAAGGCAGGCGAGGAAATTCTCGCCGTGCGCACCCGCACCGGGCCGCCGCAGGTGGACTCGTCGGAGCAGGCCCCCGAATTCGGGTCAGTGCCACTCATCGTGCTCACCGACGGATCCACGGCGTCGGCCGCCGAAATCGTCGCCGGCGCTCTGCAGGACCACGACCGCGCGCTGATCGTCGGCCAGACGTCGTTCGGCAAGGGGCTGGTGCAGTCCGTTTATCCGCTCGACGACGGGTATGCCCTCAAGCTGACGACGGGCAAATGGTATACGCCCAGCGGCCGGTCGATCCAGCGCGAACGGAAGTTCGTGGACGGACATTTCGTCGCCATGCCGCCGGATTCGGCTGAGAGCGAGCAGAGCAAGAAGAGTCGTCCGGCATTCCGGTCGGACGATGGGCGCATCGTGTACGGTGGCGGCGGAATCACGCCCGACGTCATCGTGCCCGACGATACGCTCACGACGCCCGAGCAGGCGTTGGCCCGGGCGCTGGCGCCGAAGCTGCAGGAAGTCTACGTCACCCTGTACGCGTTCTCGCTGGATCTGTCGCACCATCTGGCGCGCGGCTTCAAGTATCAGCCGGCGTGGCGTGCGGAGTTCATCAAGCAGCTGAACGCCAAAGGCGTCGACGTCGATCCCAAGCTGTACACGGCTGCCCCGCGGTATCTGGACCGGTTGATCGAAGATCGCGTATCGCGGTTCGTCGAGGGTGATTCCACGGCGAAGCGGCGCGCGCTGTCGTACGACGCGCCGCTCGAACGCGCCATGCAGCTGATGGAGAAGACCCGGAATCAGCAGGATCTGTTCAGAGTCGCCGACGCGTTGCCGCCGTCACAGTCCGCCAGGAAACCCTGAGGTCCCTCATGCGGCCGTCCCGGATTGCCGCCGTCGCGCTCGCGGCGGCGGCCCTTGCATGTGCCCGCCAGGAGTCCGCCGTCGTCGTCGCCCCGTTCCCCGGCGAGCGCCACCTGTCCAACATTCGCCAGCTCACCTTCGGCGGCGAGAATGCCGAAGCGTATTTCAGCAGCGACGGCCGGAAGCTGATCTTCCAGTCCACGCGCGACGGGCGCACGTGCGATCAGCAGTTCGTCATGAACATCGACGGCTCCGACGTGCACCGCGTCTCGACGGGCACCGGAAAGACCACCTGCGGCTACTTTTTCGGCGGCGACAAGAAGATCTTCTTCGCGTCCACCCACGCGGTCGATACGACGTGCCCGCCGCGCCCCGATCCCTCCAAGGGCTACGTCTGGCGACTCGACCCGTACGACATCTACACGGCGAATGCCGACGGCAGCGATCTCACGCGCCTTACGCACAACGGCGTGTATACGGCGGAAGGCACGCTGTCCCCCGACGGCCAGTCGATCGTGTTCACCTCGCTCAAGGACGGCGATCTCGACATCTACACCATGAAGGTGGACGGCAGCGACGTGAAACGGCTGACGAACACGCCGGGATACGACGGCGGCCCCTTCTACTCGCCGGACGGCACCAAGATCGTCTACCGCGCCTGGCACCCCGCGGATACGGCGCTCACGAACTACCAGGAGCTGCTGCACGAGGGGCTCGTCCGCCCCAACCGCATGGAGATCTGGGTGATGAACGCCGACGGCACCGACCAGCACCAGATCACCTCGCTGGGCGGCGCCAACTTCGCGCCGTATTTCACGCCGGACGGCAAGCGCATCATCTTCGCGTCGAACTACAAGAATCCGCACAGCCGCAACTTCGACCTGTACCTCGTGAACCTCGATGGGTCGGGCCTCGAGCAGGTCACCACCCACCCCGAGTTCGATGGCTTCCCGATGTTCAGCCCCGACGGCAAGCAGCTCGTCTGGGCATCGGACCGGCATGGCGAGAAACTCGGCGAGACGGACATCTTCATCGCCGATTGGGTTCCCTGAACGGTTTGGCCGTTCGAACTGACTGATAATCAGTCGGGCATCGAGCCGGAAAGGTGACGATCAGGACCGCCCGCGTGTCGGCAACGCCGCCTGCACAGGACTGTGTGGCACTGCCTGTCGCGTTCCTGGACGTTGCCTATGAATTTGACAGGCGTCTGCTTGTTGGCTGTCAGACGGCGCGTTGTTCGGCCGATGGCCCACCCGGCGCGACGCGGCGCCGAGTCCCTTCACACGAGTCCGGCATCGGATGGTTCTCGGAATCAGCATCGTCGCAGCGCTGGTTGCCCTCGTCGCCACACACTGGCTTGCGCGCATCGCGCCCAGCCAGCGCGAACCAAGTGTCGTCCCCATCACGTATCGCCCCGGCTCCGCGCCACCGGTTCCCCGGGTGGGCGGAGTCGCCGTCTTCGTGGCCGTGCTGGCGGCGGTCGGCATCGCCGGGGCTCTGGGCGCTCGCGGCACTGGAATGTTCTTTCAGCAGGCGGGCCTCTACGGCGGCATCTTCGGCGGCGTCACCTTGCTGCTCGCCGTCGGACTCGCCGATGATTTTCTCGACCTGTCCCCGGCCATCAAACTGCTGGCCCAGGGCATGGCGGCGATGTTCGCGATCTCCGGGGGGCTCACGCTCCAGATGGTGCGGCTCGGACCGGACACCACGATCACGCTCGGCTGGATGGGCCCGCCGATCACGCTGTTCTGGATCATCGCGGCGACCAATACCTTCAACTTCATCGACGGCCTCGACGGACTGGCGACGAGCATCGGCATCGTGGGGTTCGGAGCCACGCTCGTTTCGGCGGCGATCCTCGGGCATCGGGACGTCGTCCTCCTCTGCGTCGTGCTCATCGGCGCGCTGCTCGGCTTTCTTCGATACAACTTCGCGCCGGCGCGGATCTACCTCGGCGACTGTGGCAGCCTGCTCATCGGCTACCTGCTCGCCACGCTGTCGTTGATCGGCGCCGCCTCGAGCCGGGGCGCGGTGCTCGTCTACGTGCCGCTGTTCGCGCTCGCCCTGCCGTTGCTCGACGGAACCGTGGCCATCGTCCGCCGGTGGCTGCGGCACATGCCGGTCTGGAAGGGCGACCACCGCCACATTCATCACCGCGTCATGGCACTGGGCATGACCACGCGACAGACGGTCGGCGTGCTGGTCGCGACGGCGATCGCGTTCGCGGCGGCCGGGCTCCTGACGTCGTTCGCCGCGCCGTCCCTGTTCGCGGGGTCGCTCGTGTTCGCGGGCATGGTCACCGCCGGCATCGTCGTGCTCGGGCTGCGGCGGCTCGACTACTACGAATTCCGCGCCGTGCGCATCGCCTGGCGCCGGCGCCCGGAGTCATGGCGCCGGTTCGTGCGCGAAGAGATTCGCATGCGTGACGCCGAGCGCGAGTTGGCGACGGCACGGGACCTGAGCGAGCTGCGCACGGGGCTGGATCGCTGCGCGCTGGCGTTCGGGCTCGATCGCATCGAGATTTCGCGGCAACGTCCCCGCCCTCGTCGATCGTGGCGTGGCGAGCACGTCGATGTGCCGGTGGCCGCGCCCGAATCCGGCGGCACCGATCCGTGGATCCTTCGCGTCTGGCATGGCGAGTATGATTCCCCGCGACCTGATCTGGTGCAGCGCGTCTCCCGCGTACTGGCCGGCGCCTGTGGCGTCTGGCTGCGCGCCTACGGCCTCATGGGCACGCCGGCGTGGGCGGCAGCAGGCGCCGGGCAACCATCGCACGAGGGTCCGACTTTCCCAGGCGGACGCCGCCGGCTCGCCAGGGCGTAGACGTTCCGCTGCCGGCCGGTTCGTGTGACGCCGCTCACCATCGATTCGCGCGTCGCCGCGGTGTCCGACCTGATGGCCAGCGATCTGGCCGGCGATCTCGTGCTGCTGAATCTCGCCGACGGCGTATACTACGGTCTGGATGCGGTGGGGGCGCACATCTGGCGATTGCTCGACCGACCCCGCACCGTACGCGAAGTCGTTGACGACGTCGTGGCGCGGTATCACGTGGACCGGGATCGGTGCGAGCATGACGTACTCACTTTCCTTGGGGATCTCGGCGCGCACGGCCTGGTCACGGTCGCCGCGGGCGACACGCCCTGACGCCGCCGGCAGGCGGACGGCGTGAGCGGATTCGTCGGGCTGCTGGCCGGTGACGGCGAGGCCGTCGACCCCCGCCTCCTGCACCGCCTCACCGGAGCACTCGCTTACTTCGCGCCGGACGGAACCTCCGCCCGCAGCAGCGGGCGGTTCGGCTTCGGGTTCGCCGCGAGCCGCCGGAATCTTCCGGAACCCGGTCCGCGCCCGTCACCGGTTTCGATGCCTGCGACCGACGATCGTGGCACCTGGGTCGTGGCCGACGCCAACTTCACCGACCGCGAACGGGTCGTCCGCGAGCTCGGAGCGGTCGGATTGCGCATCGACGCCGGCGCATCCGAGGCGCACTTGCTGCTGGCCGCGTACCGGGCCTGGGGCACACGCTGCGTCGAGCATCTGCACGGTGATTTCTCGTTCGCGCTATGGGACGACGTGCGCCGCCGCCTCGTGCTCGGGCGGGACCGCTTCGGAGTCGCGCCGCTCTACTACGCGCGCGCCGGCGGCTCGCTCGTGTTCTCGAACGCGCTCGACGTCGTCCGCGCACATCCGGGCGTCTCATCGGAACTCGATCCGGCCGCGATCGGCGACTTTCTGCGCATGGGCTCGAACACCGATCTCGCGACCACTGTCTTCTCGGCGGTCCAGTGCGTGCCGCCGGCTCACGTACTCGTCGTGACCGACGGCGGGACCCGGCTGACGCGGTACTGGGAGGTTCCGACCGGCAAAGCGCTGCCGTACACCCGTGTGGAGGAATACGCCGAGCAGTTCCTCGCCGTGTTTCAGGCGGCGGTAGCCGACCGGCTGCGCGGGCTCGCCGGCGCCGTGCTGTTCATGAGCGGCGGCCGCGATTCCACCGCCGTCGCCGCCGCGGCACAGTCGGCGGTGCGGAATCGCGTGCCGGAGCTGCGCGCCGTCACGGCCGTGTTCGATTACGCGCTGCCGGACGAGGAGCGCACCTACGCGGCCATGGCCGCGACCGCGCTCAATATCCCCGTGGAATTCGTGGCGCAGGACGAATACCGGTGGTTCGAAGAATGGGAGCGTGAAGACCTCTGGCGCCCGGAGCCGGTGGAAGCCCCGCTGCTCGCCGCCGAAGCGGATTTCACGGCGCGCGCTGCGCTGCAGGCCCGGGTGGCGCTGACGGGAGAGGGCGGCGACGCGGTGCTTCGAGAGCGCGAGTCGCACCTCGCGCGGCTGCTGCTTGCGGGAGAGTGGTTCCGCGCCGGCGCGGAAACGCTCGCCTACGTGCGCCTGCATCGACGGCTGCCGCGCCCCGGATTTCGCCGGTTGCGCGCTCGCCGGCGGGGACTCGCGTCGATGCACCCGCCCATTCCCCCCTGGCTGCGCCGCGACCTCATCGAGCGGACGGGGCTCCGCGATCGGTGGGCGGTCCTCGAACGCGAGGAACAGCGGATTCCGGATCCTAGCATGCTGCGGCCCGAGGCCTACATCAGGTTGCGCTCCGGGTTCTGGCCGCGGGGGTTCGAGGCCGAGCATCCGGGCGCGACCGGCATTCCGCTCACAATGCGCCACCCATTCTTCGACGAACGCGTGATCGAATTCCTGCTCTCTCTGCCGCCGGCGCAGTGGGCAAATGACAAGGGAATTCTGGCAGCGGCAATGCGCGGACGCCTTCCCGACCGGGTGCGACTGCGGGAGAAGACGCCGCTGGCGGGCGATGGGTATGAACCCGCCTTTGCTTCCACTGGCCGCGTGCGACCCTCGCGCGAGGATTTCTGCGAAGAAGCCCTGGAGTACGTGGATCCGGATGCGCTCTTCGACGTGACGGACGAGATGGACGCCTCGGACGCATGGGATTGGACCCGCGCCTACAGCCTCTCGCTCTGGCTCTCGCGACGCGCGGCCGGCCGCGGGCTGCCGCAGACCGCGGCCGCGGTTCCGCTGGATGTGCCGTGACGCGCCGCACGGGAAGTTGCGTCCGATGCACCGGCCGCGTCGAATTCGTATACTTGCACGGCGGGGAACCGACGGCGTCCGGCCCCCGCATTTGCCGACGAGGCCAGCGATGACGATGAGCGCTCGCGAACCGAAGCACCAGGAACAGGTGAGGCGCGAGGCGGACACCTACGCGCCACCGCGCCTGTACGTCTACGGAATGGTCCGGGATCTCACGGCGTCGGGAGGGCGGATCGGCAAGAACGACAGGACGATCAAGCGCACGAGAACCGGCTTCTAGAGTGAACGGCCCGCTGTGGCCGCCGCGGCACCCACCATCGACGCCCTGTTGGGGAGTCGGCTCGTAGCGTATCGTCCGCGCATCACCATGGCGTCTTTCCATCAACGTGCGTTCGGGCT
The DNA here is from genome assembly GCA_036393095.1 of Gemmatimonadaceae bacterium. Classification (GTDB taxonomy): domain Bacteria; phylum Gemmatimonadota; class Gemmatimonadetes; order Gemmatimonadales; family Gemmatimonadaceae; genus JAGWRI01. The sequence goes on from DASVWS010000115.1 coordinate 14,635, forward strand.
GCGAATCGATTCCGACGCCCCCATCTCGGGCCTGCCCGAAACGACCGCCGAAGTGCCGGGCGAGCTCGGGATCCACATGGGAACGCTCCCCGATGCGTTCGATCCCACCGACCCCGCAATCCGGGAGCTCTGGCATTCGGAATCCGACCGAAGCGACGACGTCGATG
>DASVWS010000116.1:0-92980 GCA_036393095.1 Gemmatimonadaceae bacterium
GGACGAGTACTGGATCGTGGACGTCGATGCTCGCGTGATCGAGCGCTGGCGCGCGAGCGACGAGCGCCCGGAGATCCTGGACGTTTCCCTGCAATGGCGCCCGGCCGGAGCCTCGGTGCCGTTCACGCTCGACCTTCCGGACTACTTCGCGGCAGTGATGCCGGGCGAACCGCCAGATCGCGGCTGACCTCTCGCGGCCACCGGCTACTTGTCGTCAGCCGCTAACAGCACCGCGACCCCGGCTTCGAGTACTTCTCCTCCAGCCGCAGCCGGCTGAACTCCTGACGACCGAGCGGGGGCCGGCCGGGGTGGCACTGCCGCATGTGCGCCAGATAGCGCTCGTAGTCGGGCGCGCCGATGATGCGGCGCGTGATCTCGCCGATGGCCCGGAGATGGGTACGGAGCCTGCCCGCCGATCGCCGCACGCTCAGGACGCCTCGACCGCGCGCGGTTCGAACGGCACTTCCGACGAGACAGCCGGCACGCGCCCGCTCGTCACCGCGTACCAGGTGCGCAGCGAGTCGCCGAGAATCACGATGACGGCCACCATGAAGAAGCCCGCGACCGCCGCGTCGAGATAGTCGTTGAACATCATCTGGTGCGCCGCGGACACCGTGGCCGCACCGGCCGGCAGCATGCCCACGTCGAGCGACGCCGCGATCGTCGAGGCGTGTGCGACGAATCCCAGCCGCGGATCCAGGGAGAAGATCTTGGCCCATCCGGCCGCCATCGTCACGATCACCAGCCAGGCCAGCGGCGCGATCGTGATCCACGCATACCGCGCCTTGCCCATCTTGATGATGACGGTCGTGCCCACGCACAGCGCGACCGCTGCCAGCAGCTGGTTCGAGATGCCGAACAGCGGCCAGAGCGAATTGATCCCGCCGAGCGGATCGAGCACGCCCTGGTAGAGGAAGTGGCCCCACATCACGACGAAGATCGCGCTCGAGAGCAGCACGGCCGGATACCAGGAGACGCGGCCGAAGGGCTCCCAGACGTGGCGTCCCAGGTCCTGCAGCATGAACCGCCCGACGCGCGTGCCGGCGTCGAGCGTCGTGAGGATGAACAGCGCCTCGAACATGATCGCGAAGTGATACCAGAGCGCCATGGCGCCGCCGCCGCTCAGCGCGCCGCTGAACAGCGTCGCCATGCCGACGGCCAGGCTCGGCGCGCCGCCGGTGCGCGAGAGCAGCGTCTTCTCCCCCACGTCCTGCGCGAGGCGCGTCAGTTCCGCCGGGGTGACGGTGAATCCCCAGTGCGCGATCGCCGCCGACGCCGTCTGCACGGTGCCGCCGAGCGCGCTGGCCGGCGCGTTGATGGCGAAGAAGACGCCCGGTGTGAGCGCGCACGCGGCGATCAGCGCCATGATCGCGACGAACGACTCCATGAGCATTCCGCCATAGCCGATGAGCCGCGCATCGGGCTCGCGCTCGAGCAGCTTGGGCGTGGTGCCCGAGGCGATCAGCGCGTGGAAACCGGAGACCGCGCCGCAGGCGATCGTGATGAACGCGAATGGGAACACCTTGCCGGCGAAGATCGGCCCCGTGCCGTCGGTGAACTTCGTGAGCGCGGGCATGTGCAGCGGCGGGAGCACCACGAGGATGCCGATGGCCAGCGTCAGCACGACGCCGATTTTCACGAACGCCGACAGGTAGTCGCGCGGCGCCAGCAGCAGCCACACCGGGAGCACCGACGCCGCGAACCCGTAGGCCATCACGATCCACGCGAGCGTCGTCCCGCTCAGCGTGAACGCCGCCGCCAGCGCCGGGTCGGCCGCCACCCACTTGCCCGCGTAGAGCGCCACCACCAGCAGCGCCACGCCGATGGCGCTGGCCTCGAGCACGCGGCCGGGGCGCAGCCAGCGCAGGTACACGCCCATGAACAGCGCAATGGGAATGGTGAGCCCGATGGTCACCGTCCCCCAGGGGCTCGCCCGCAGCGCATTCACGACGACGAGCGCCAGCACCGCGATGAGGACGATCATGATGCCGAGCACCGCCACGAGCGCGGTGTAGCCGGCAATGGGGCCGATTTCCTCCTTGGCCATCTGCCCCAGCGTCTTCCCGTTTCGCCGCACCGACGCGCAGAGGATCACGAAATCCTGAACCGCGCCGCCGAACACGACGCCGACGATGATCCAGATGGCACTCGGCAGGTAGCCGAACTGCGCGGCGAGCGTCGGGCCCACCAGGGGGCCGGGGCCGGCGATCGCCGCGAAGTGGTGGCCGAAGACGATCCACTTGTTGGTGGGCACGTAGTCGCGCCCGTCGTCGAGCCGCTCGGCGGGCGTCCGGCGGTTGGCGTCGAGCGCGAACACCCGGGCGGCGATGAACTTCGCGTAGAAGCGGTAGCTCACGAGATAGCTGCACACCGCGGCGGTGAGCAGCCAGGCGGCGTTGATCGTCTCGCCGCGGGACAATGCCAGCCAGGCGAGGGAGCCGGCGCCGAGCAGGGCAATGCCCACCCAGAGCAGCGCACGCAGCAGCTTCGACATTCGGGAATGACTCCGGGACAGGGGCGCGGCCAAATTGGACCACGAAGGGCGCGGGGTCAACGGGCAGGGCGGGCGGCGTCTCGGGGAATGCGTTACATTGCCGCCGTGCCCCGCACTCTCTTCGTGGCCGGCGCGCTCGTCCTCGCGGCATGCGTATCGCCGGCACCCCAAGCGCAGCAGACGCCCGCGCCGCCCGCGCCCACCGAAGGCCGGCGGCCGCTGGCCAATCTGGCCGCCATGCGCATCATCGTCACGCCGGTGTTCAAGCTCGACGAGGGCGATCCGCTGGGCTGGGCGGCCGCGATCCCGCGCCACGCCGTCATGCTGCGCCAGCTCGATTCGACCATCGCCGCCGAGTTCGACGCGCGCGGGCTCGGGAATACGTGGTACTTCGCGCGGGCGCTGGAGAAGAGCTACGAGCTCAACTCCACCTACGCCGCCGATCCGCACATGCTCGCCGAGCAGCCGCTGCTCGGCACGCTCGAGCTCGGCAAGAACTACGGAGACCCGCTGGCCACGCAGCTCCGCACGATGATCGCCATGCAGGACGGCGCGCGGCGCGTCATGCTGCCGGTCGACGTCCGGTTCGAGAAGGCGGCGGACGGCACCTCCGGCGTGGCCGTCATGAAACTGGTCCTGGTCGACGCGCGGACCACCGAGTACCTGTGGATCGGCGAGGTGCGGAGCAATCCCGCGCCGGCGTTCGGGCCCGCCGTGCTCCAGAGCCTCGCCAGCCACTTCGCCGACCTGGTCATCGCGCCGTAGCCGGCGCGGCGGCCGTTCCCGACATCGCATGGGCATTCCCGTCACTCTGATCCCCGGCGACGGCATCGGGCCGTCGATCACGAGCGCCACGGTGCGCATCCTCGAGGCCGCGGGCGCCGACATCGAGTGGGACTCGCACCTCGCCGGCATGGCGGCCGTGGCCCGGTACAACGACCCGCTCCCCGACGCGACGCTCGACTCGATCAAGCGCACGCGTCTGGCCCTCAAGGGCCCGCTGGAGACGCCGGTGGGGCAGGGGTTCCGGTCCATCAACGTCGCCCTGCGCAAGACGTTCGACCTGTTCGCGAACGTGCGCCCGGCATACTCCATCGTCCACGGCGGCCGGTTCGACGACATCGACCTGGTGCTGATCCGCGAGAACACCGAAGGGCTGTATGTGGGGGTCGAGCACTACGTGAAGGTGGGCGACGATCCCAAGGCGGTGGCGGAATCGACGGCGATCATCACGCGCGCCGGTTGCGAGCGCATCGTGCGCTACGCGTTCGAGTACGCGGTGACGCACGATCGCCGCAAGGTGACCCTCGTACACAAGGCGAACATCCTGAAGAACACCTCGGGGCTGTTCCTCGACGTGGGACGCCAGATCGCGCACGAGTACGACCACATCGCATGCGACGACGTGATCGTGGACGCGATGGCGATGAACCTCGTCCTGCGCCCGGAGCGGTACGACGTCATCGTGACGACGAACCTGTTCGGCGACATCCTCTCTGACGAGATCTCCGGCCTCGTCGGCGGACTCGGCCTCGCCCCCGGCGCCAACATCGGCACCAACGGCGCGATCTTCGAAGCGGTGCACGGCACGGCGCCGGACATCGCCGGCAAGGGCATCGCCAATCCGTCGTCGGTGATCCTGGCGGGGTGCATGCTGCTGGAGCATCTCGGCCAGGGGGAGCGCGGCCGCCGCGTGCGCACGGCGCTCGAGGAGACGATCCGCGCGAAGCAGACGGTGACGCGCGACCTCGGCGGCACGGCGAGCACCGACGAATTCACCGACGCCATCATCGCCCGCCTGTGAGCGCGCTGTCCCTCTTCCACTGCTCCGACCTGCACTTCGGCCATCCCGCGGTGCCGGAGCAGTACGAGGCGCTGGAAACGCTCATCCAGGAGCGCCGCTACGACGTGGTCGCGATCTCCGGCGACCTGTCGCAGCGCGCCCGCGCCGGCGAGTTCCAGCGCGCCCGCGAGTTCATCCGGCAGGCCGAACGCGTGAGCCGAGTGATCGTCGTGCCCGGCAACCACGATGTGGCCTGGTGGTTCTCACCGCTGCACCTGGGCCGGAATGAGGCGCTCCTGCACAAGTACCGGCGGTACATCAGCGACGACATCGAGCCGGTGCTGCGCGTGCCCGGCGCCGTGATCGCCGGGCTCAACACGTCGCACGGCGTGCTCTGGGAGACGCTCACCTGGAATCCGCGGGACATCTCGATCATCGGGCACGTGAGCAAGGAACAGCTCCAGCACCTGCGGAGCGTCTTCACCGATGCCCCCGAGGGAGCGCTGCGCGTGGTCGTCATGCACCACAACCCCGTGAAGGGGGAGCTTTCCCAGCGGCACGGGCTCAAGCACACGCGCCGCATCCTCGGCTACTTCGCCGACCTGGGCGTCGACCTCGTGCTGTGCGGGCACGACCATCAGGAGGCCGTGCACTTCGTGGAGCACACCGCCAAGGGCACCATCGTCTCCACGGCCGGCACCGTGTCCAACCGGTCGCGCGGCGGGCGCCCGTCGTCGGTCAACAGCATCCAGGTCACCGACCAGACGATCGAGGTGACCACGCTCGTGTGGTCGGATGCCGCGCGCGCGTTCACCGTGGGGCCATCCAAACGCTTTCCGCGCTGAAGCGGCTCGTGCGCCGCGGCGCCGATCCGGCGCAGCTCGAGCTCGGCGTCGAGCCCCCCGCGCCGCGCGACGCCGAAGAGCTCCTCGCACGCCTCCGCACGCTCGGCATGCACCGCATCGACCGGTGCGTGCTCACGCGCAACCGCACCGTCATGGTGAGCTTCGGCCACGGAGAGATCCGCGTGCACGAAGGCTATCTCGGCGCGCCCGAGTCGGTGCTCCGCGCCGTCGTCGCGTTCGTCGAGGGCCGCACCCGCACCGAACGGCGCGCCGCCCGGGAGGCGATCGTCGCCGCGCGCGTCGTGTCGCACGTGACGCCCCGGCCGCCCGAGCGCACCCACCCCGACGACGCGGCGCTCGTGGCGCGGCTGCAGGAGCTGCACGCCCGGCTCAACCTGGAGCGGTTCGGCGGATCACTGCGCGAGATCCCGGTGCGCGTGTCCCGCCGCATGAAGTCGCGGCTCGGCCACTACGTGCCGGCCAGCCAGGGCGCGCCGGTGGAGATCGTCATCAGCCGCCGCCACGTGCGCCGGGACGGCTGGGCCGACGCGACCGACACCCTGCTCCACGAGATGGTCCACCAGTGGCAGGACGAGTCCGGGCTTCCCGTGGACCACCGCGCCGCCTTTCGTCGAAAAGCGCGCGAGGTCGGGGCCGCCCCGACAGCGAAGAAGGTCGTCGACCGGACGGGCGAGCGGCGCCGCGCCGGCTGAGCTGCCCCGCTGGCCCCGCGCGCCGGGGAACGTAGCTTTCCCGGCATGACACCACGCTCGATCCGCGCGCTCGCGGGCGCGCTCGTTCTCGCCCCCCTCCTCTGGTCCGGCGCGCGCGGGGCCGGCCCCGTGCCTCCGCTCGGCGGCCTGCTCGACCCCGCGAACGGCGCCTGGGCGGCCGCCGACCACGCCGCGCTGCCGTCGCGCGCCGCGGCGCGCATCCCCGGGTTGCGGGATGCGGTCAGCGTCCGCTACGACGACCGCGGCGTCCCGCACATCTTCGCCGCCACCGAGCTCGATGCCTATCGCGCGCTCGGCTACGTCGTGGCGCGCGACCGCCTGTTCCAGCTCGATCTGCAGACGCACGCCGCGTCGGGGCGGCTCACCGAGTGGGTCGGCGCCCGCGCGCTGCCGCTCGACCGGCAGACGCGAGACCTCGGCATGCCGCGCGCCGCGGAGCAGAAGCTCGCGGCGATGGACACGAGCGGCATGGCGTGGAAGGTCATGCAGGCGTTCGCCGACGGCGTGAACGCGTACATCGACGCACTCGCGCCTTCCGAATGGCCGGTGGAGTACCGCCTGCTCGGCGTCCGCCCGGAGCGGTGGAGCCCCATCAACTCCATCCACCTGTTCAACCGGATGGGGCAGACTCTGTCGTACATCCCTGACGAAGCGGACCGGCTGGCGGCGCGCGCCCTGGTCGGCGACTCGGCGGCGGACGCGCTCTTCCCGATCGACGATCCGATCCAGCAGCCGCTGCAGCCTGACGGCGATCCGGCGCCGAGCTTCGACTTCGTGCGCCTTCCGCCCCCGGGCCGTCCGGATACCGCGGCGCAGGAACTCGCCGCGCTGTTCCAGAGCATCGAGCCGCCGGGACGCGCGTCCGACGCCGACCCGCGGCACTTCGCCAGCAACAACTGGGCGGTGGCCCCGTCGCGCACCGCCGACGGCCACGCGCTGCTCGCCAACGATCCGCATCTGGGGCTGACGCTGCCGAGCATCTGGTACGAAACGCAGCTCGTGGTGCCGGGCAAGCTCGACGTCTACGGCGTCACGATTCCCGGCGCGCCGGGCATCGTGCTGGGCTTCAATCGCGATCTCGCATGGGGATTCACGAATACCGGCGCCGACGTCGTGGACTTCTACCGCGAGACGGTGAACGACGCGGCGAACCCGACGAAGTACCGCGTGGACGGCGTCTGGAAGCCGCTGCAGCTTCGCGTCGAGGTGTACCGCGGCAAGGACGGCAGCGTGCTCGCCACCGACACCGTTCGGTACACGCACCGCGGCCCGATGCTGCATCGGTTCGGCGCCTGGGTCTCGATGCGGTGGACGCTGCTCGAGCCGTCGCACGAGATCACGGCCTTCTACGATGCGGCGCACGCTACCACCGCCCGGGAGTTCCTGGACGACATGGCGCGCAGCTTCTTCGTGCCGGCGCAGAACATGATCGTCGCCGACCGGCAGGGGAACATCGCGATTCGCTCCACGGGGCACTTCCCGCTGCGTCCGAAGGGGACGAACGGCCTCGAGATCTTCGACGGCTCGAAGAGCGCCAGCGACTGGACCGGGTACTGGCCGGTGGACAAGTACCCGCAGTCGTTCAATCCCGCGCAGGGATACCTCGCGTCCGCCAACCAGCAGCCCGAGGCGCCGTCGGCGCGGTTCGCGTACCTGGGCAACGAACACGGCTACGATCCCTGGCGCGCCATGGACATCAACCGGCTGCTCCGCGGGGACGGAAAGGTCACCGTCGACGACATGCGGCGGTTCCAGGTCGACCCGCTGAGCGTACGCGCGATCCTGTTCGACTCGATCTTCGTCGCGAGCGGAGACTCGCTCGCCGCCGGTTCGGGCGCGTCGCCGTCGCTGCGCAGCGCGGTACGCATCCTCAAGGAATGGAACCGCCTCTACACGCGCGACAACGGCGGAGCGGCGCTGTTCGAGGAGGTCATGCGCGAGCTGCGCAACTTCACGTGGGACGAGCTGGCGGATGCGGATGGCCGGCGGGCGGCCACTCCGTCCGATGCGGTGATGCTGGAATTGCTCCACCAGCCCCGAAGCATCTGGTGGGACGACCGCCGCACGCGGACCGTCGTCGAGACGCGCGACGCAATCCTGGCGCGCGCGCTTGCCGCCTCGTACGACACGCTTGCGGTTCGGTACGGCGCGCCGGACGCGAACGGATGGGCGTGGGACCGGTTCGCCAAGGTGGACATCCGGCATCTGCTGGGACTGCCCGGCTTCTCGGTGCTCGGCCTCGTGACCGATGGCGGGCGCGGCACGCTCAACCCGGCGCCGGGCAGCGGCGGGTTCGGCCCGAGCTGGCGGCTGGTGGTCGAGCTTGGCCCGCAGGTGAGGGCGTGGGACACGTATCCGGGCGGCCAGAGCGGGAATCCGGCCAGCCCGGCGTACGAGGACCGAATTTCGCAGTGGCTCGTCGGCGGCTTGAGTCCGGCGCTCTTTCCCCGCGATTCGACGGACCTGCCCGCGACGGCGACGCGCGCGGTGCTGACGCTGGAACCGGAGGGTGCCCGATGAGCCGCGCTCTCCTGCGCTTGGTCCTTCTGATCGTGGCGTTCGGCCTGGGCACGTATGCGTTCGGGTGGTGGGCCGTGCCGATCGTAGCGCTCGCGTGGGGCGCGATGAACGGGGCCGCGCGCCGGGTGGCCGTGCGCGCCGGCGCTGCCGCGGCGCTCGCCTGGGCGCTGCTCCTCCTCGCGCCGGCAGTCATACGCGATCCGGTGGTGTCGTTCGGCGCCAAGCTGGCCGGGGCGATGCAGCTGCCGGTGTGGGCGCTGTGGGCAGCGGAATTGGTCTTTCCCTTCCTCGTTGCCTGGTCGGCCGCCCTGCTCGGCTCCGCGGTCCACGGCGTGCCGCCGGCGCGGGACAGCGCCGCGCGTGCGCAGTAGATTCCACGCATGACGACCGACTTCTTCGACATCGACAGCGCGCTCTCGGAAGAGGAGCGCGCCGTGCGCGACAGCGTTCGCCGGTTCGTGGACGAGCGCGTGCTGCCGATCATCGGCCAGCACTATATCGACGGCCACTTTCCCCTGGAGCTGGTGCCCGAGATGGGCGAGCTCGGGGTGTTCGGCGCCAACCTTCCCGAGGAGTACGGCTGCGCCGGCCTCAACAACGTGGCGTACGGGCTGATCATGCAGGAGCTGGAGCGCGGCGACTCGGGCGTCCGCTCGTTCGCGTCGGTGCAGGGCGCGCTCGCCATGTATCCCATCTGGGCGTTCGGGAGCGAGGAGCAGCAGCGGCGGTACCTGCCGAAGATGGCCACCGGCGAGATCATCGGCTGCTTCGGGCTCACCGAGCCCGATTACGGGTCCAATCCCAGCGGCATGATCACCATGGCGCGCCAGCAGCAGGACGGCACGTGGATGCTGAACGGCGCCAAGATGTGGATCACCAACGGCTCCACGGCCAAGATCGCGGTAGTGTGGGCGAAGACGAACGGCGACACGAGCGACCGGTCGATCCGCGGCTTCATCGTCCCCAAGGGCACGCCGGGGTTCACGTCCAGGGACCAGAAGGGCAAGCTCTCGCTGCGCGCCAGCGACACGAGCGAGCTGGTGTTCCAGGACGTGCATCTCCCCGCCGATGCGATTCTGCCGAACTCCGGAGGGCTCAAGAGTCCGCTCATGTGCCTGACGCAGGCGCGGTACGGGATCTCGTGGGGCGCGGTCGGCGCCGCAATGGCCTGCTACGAGGAGGCGCTGAGCTACGCGAAGAACCGCGTGATGTTCGACAAGCCGATCGCCGGCTTCCAGATCCAGCAGCAGCGGCTGGCCGAGATGCTCACCGAGATCGTGAAGGCGCAGCTCGTGTCGCTGCATCTGGGGCGGCTCAAGGACGCCGGTACGTACACGCCGCAGCAGGTGTCGCTGGCCAAGCGGAACAACGTGAGCATCGCGACGGACATCGCCCGCGAGGCGCGCCGCCTGCTCGGCGCCAACGGGATCCTGGCCGAGTACGCGTCCATGCGGCACATGGCGAACCTGGAAAGCGTCTACACGTACGAGGGCACGCACGACGTGCACTCGCTGATCCTCGGGCAGGCGGTCACGGGGATCAATGCGTTCAAGTGACAGTTGACAGTCGGCAGTTGCCAGTGCACTGCCGACTGCCGACTGCCGACTGCCGACGTCAGCTTGAACGCCCCCGGCCTCTGGTTATCTTCCATGTGAATCTTTTCACATACGGGGACGGACCGTGAAGATCGCCGTCTGCATCAAGCGCGTTCCGGACATGGAATCGCGCTTCAAGATCGCCGCCAGCGGCGTCGCGATCGATGAAACCGGGCTCAAGTTCGACATCAGCGACTTCGACGCCTACGCCGTGGAGGTCGCCCTCCAGATCAACGAGAAGGCGGGCTCAGGCGAGACCACCGTCATCTGCCTCGGACCCGACGTGGTCCAGGAAACGATCCGCAAGGCATTGAGCATGGGCGCCGAGAAGGGCGTGCAGCTCAAGGCGGACAGCGTGCCCGCCGACTCGCTGGCCATCGCCAAAGCGCTGGCCGCGGAGCTCAAGGACGGCGGCTACGAGCTGATCCTCTTCGGCAAGCACTCGCTCGACGCGATGACCGGCGGCGCCGGAACCATGGTCGCCGAGCTGCTCGGGCTCCCCTGCCTGACCGCCGCATCGAAACTGGAATTCGTGAACGGGAAGGCGGTGGCCCGCCGCGAGCTCGAGGGGGCCGCCGAGATGCTCGAGTTCCCGCTGCCCGCCGTGGTCACCATCGACGAGGGCATCGCGCGCCCCCGCTATCCGTCGCTCAAGGGGATCATGGCCGCGAAGAAGAAGCCGCTCGACGTGAAGCCCGCCCAGCTCGGCGACGTCCGCGTGACGGTCGAGAAGATGGCGCTGCCGCCGGAACGCCCGGCCGGCCGCATCATCGGCACCGGTCCCGACGCCGTGCCCGAGCTCGTCCGGCTCCTCCAGACCGAAGCAAAGGTGCTCTGATGCCAAATATCCTCGCAGTAGCGGAGACGCGCGGTGGTGAGCTGCGCAAGGTCGCCCTCGAAGCGGTGACGGCCGCGCGCGCGCTGGCCGACGCGTCTGGCGGCGGCGAAGTCCACGCGCTGGTGTTCGGTCCCCCGGGCACGGCGGCGAAAGCCGAACCGCTGGCGCAGCACGGCGCCGACAAGGTGCTGGTGTGCGAGCACGCGGCCTACGGCAAGGCCGACGCCGAGTCGATGTCGGCCACGATCGCGGCGCGTGCTGCCGGCTTCCCCGTGGTGCTCCTCAGCGCCTCGGCGCAGGGGAAGGATCTCGCCCCGCGCGTGTCGGCGAGGTTGAATGCGCCGCTGCTGTCCGACTGCCTGACGGTCCGGCTGTCCGACAATGCCGTGGTCGTCACTCACCCGACGTACACCGGCAAGATCATCGCGACGCTCAAGGCGGGCCCCACGCCCGTCGTCGTGAGCGTCCGGCCGAACGCCACCACGCCGGCCGCGAACGCCAGGCCGCTGGCCACGGAGACGATCGCGCCGGCCAGCGATCCCTCGGCGTCGCGCGTGAAAGTGACCGAGGTGGTGGCGAGCGGCGGAGCGAAGCTCGATCTCGGCGAAGCGCCGGTGATCATCTCCGGTGGGCGCGGGCTCAAGGAGGCGGCGAACTTCAAGCTCGTCGAGGATCTCGCTGCCGCCTTCGGCAACGCCGCGGTCGGCGCCACGCGCGCCGTGACCGACGACGGCTGGCGTCCGCACAGCGACCAGATCGGCCAGACGGGCCGGCTGGTGAGCCCCGAACTCTACGTCGCGGTGGGGATCTCGGGCGCCATCCAGCATCTGGCCGGCATGCGCACGTCGAGGACCATCGTCGCCATCAACAAGGATCCCGAAGCGCCGATCTTCAAGGTGGCCGACTACGGCATCGTCGGCGACGCGCTGGAGATCGTGCCGGCGCTTACGGCCGCGGTGCGGGCCGCGAAACAGGCGCACTGAGCGCGGAGAATTTCGTCTTGTATCCGATGCCCGCGGCGGACTAGCTTCCCCGCGGGCATTCGTTTTTCACGCCGGGTGGAGCGTCGGGTATGTCCGCGGAACGCGTGATCTTCGTCTTCGTGCTGCTGGTGGCGGCGGGCTTCTTCTCGCTGAACGTCCAGCGGCTGATCGAGTACCTGCGACTCGGCCGGCGCGAGAACCGGCTGGACCACCCCTGGCATCGCGCGTGGAACGTCCTGCGCATCGGCATCGCCCAGGCCAAGATCCTGCGCGACCCGGTGGCCGGTCCGATGCACGCCGGCATCTTCTGGGGATTCCTCGTGCTCACCGCGGGCACGGTGGAGTTGATCGTGCAGGGGATCGCGCCGGGGTTCTCGTACGAGCACTTCCTGCCGCGTCCCGTGTGGTTCGCGTACTCAGCGTCGCAGGACGGATTCGCGGCGATCGTGCTCGCCGCGGTGGCGTTCGCGTTCTTCCGCCGCCTCGTGCTGCATCCGAAGCGCCTGGACGGCGACCACACGCATCACGGCGACGCGTACTTCATCCTCGGCATGATCGGCGCGCTGATGGTGACGCTGCTGGCGATGTTCGCCTTCACGGGGGCGGCCGATCCCGCGGCCCTCGGTACCGAGAAGTTCATCTCGCGCGCGCTCGCCGGCCTCCTGCACGGCGTCTCGCCCGCCACCGCGGCCGCGGTCGCCCACGGCAACTGGTGGGCGCACGTCCTGCTGGTGCTCTTCTTCCTCAACTACCTGCCGTATTCCAAGCACCTGCACGTGGTGACGTCGCTGTTCAACGTGTTCTTCTCCAACACCAGCGGGCCGTCGCAGAAGGGCGTGATGCGCTACATGGACCTCGAAGCGGACGTCGAGCAGTTCGGCGCCAACGACGTCCAGCAGCTCACGTGGAAGAACCTGCTCGACGGCTACTCGTGCACGGAATGCGGGCGCTGCACGTCGGTATGTCCCGCCAACATCACGGGCAAACCGCTCAGTCCGCGCAAGATCGTGATCAACACGCGCCAGCGCCTCATGGAAACGGTCGGCGGACTTCCGCTGGTGCACGAGCACGCCGCCGCCGGCGACGGCCGGCACCTGCTCGACGACTACATCACCGACGCCGAGCTCTGGGCGTGCACGAGCTGCCGGGCCTGCGTGCAGGAATGCCCGGTGTCCATCGACCAGCTGGACATCATCAACGAGATGCGGCGCTACCTCGTGCTCTCCGAATCGCGCTTTCCGGAGGAGCTGCAGCCGGCGTTCGAATCCATGGAGCGCAACGGCTCGCCGTGGGCGTTCAACCCCGCCGATCGCGGCCAGTGGGCCGAGGGACTCGATATCCCGACGATGGCCGAAGCGTTCGCCCGCGGCCACCGCCCGCAGGTGCTCTACTGGGTGGGATGCATGGGCTCGTTCGACGAACGCGCCAGGAAGACCACGGTCGCCTTCGCCCGCATCCTGCAGGCGTGCGGCATCGACTTCGCCATCCTGGGCCAGGAGGAGAGCTGCAACGGCGACCCGGCCCGCCGGATGGGGAACGAGTACCTCTATCAGATGCTCGCGAAGAACGCCATCGAAACCCTCGACCGCTACCAGGTACGGACCATCGTCACGGCGTGCCCGCACTGCTTCCACCAGATCGGCAACGAGTTCCCGCAGCTCGGCGGGATGTACGAGGTCATCCACCACTCCACGTTCATCGAGCGGCTGCTGCAGGAGCACCGCGTGCCGCTGCAGACCGAGGACGGCAAGGCGCTCACCGTGGCGTACCACGACTCGTGCTATCTGGGGCGCTACAACGACGTGTACGACGCCCCGCGCGAGACGATCCGGCGCGCGCTGCCGATCGTGAAGCTGGTGGAGCCGGAACGCAGCCGCGACCGTGGGCTCTGCTGCGGGGCCGGCGGCGGGCGCATGTTCATGGAAGAGAACACCGGCAAGCGCATCAACGCCGAGCGCACCGAAGAATTGCTGGCCACCGGCGCCGATACCATCGCCGTCGCCTGCCCATTCTGCATGACGATGATGAACGACAGCGTGAAGTCGCGCGACGCCGACGTCAGCGTGGTGGACATCGCCGAGGTCGTGGCCGACCGGCTCGCCACCGCCTGATCGGGGTCTGGGGCGTCACGGTCCGCGCCGTGCCATCACGCGGCGCGAGCGGCCGGACCCGCCACGCAGATCGCCATGCATCGTGCAGTTCACCAGATGGGCGATGTTTGTGCGCTCTTAACGTGCTGTCGTAAACCGTGTTGCGGTAACGGGATGAGATGCAGGCCAAGCCTGGCACCGCCCGTGCACTTGCAGGGGCCGACGCGGATGAACGCGAGCTCGGAAAGGCAAAGGCAAACAGTCCCATCCTCCACAACAGGGAAGGCACAATGTTGAAAAAGCGCGAAGGCTTCACCCTCATCGAACTCCTGATCGTGGTCGTGATCATCGGCATTCTGGCCGCGATCGCGATTCCGAAGTTCGCCAACACGAAGGACAAGGCCTACATCACGGCCATGAAGTCGGACCTTCGGAACATGGTCACCGCGGAGGAAGCCTTCTTCTCCGATTCGTCCGCGTACTCTGCGATCATGGATTCGGTGCACGTCAACTTCAAGCAGTCGACGGGCGTGAACACCCCGACGATCGTGACGGGCCCGGGCTACTGGTCGGCGACCGTGACGCACAGCCAGCTGGCCGGCACGACCTGCGGCATCGCGGTCAACACCGCGAACCCCCTGGTTGCGACCGCCGGCGAAGGCGAGCCGGTCTGTAAGTAACCTGGATTCACAGGGACGGAGAGGGCCGGGCGCACCATGCGCCCGGCCCTTTCTCTTTTGCGCCCGCCACTGCACGCGCCGGGTGCCGGCCCGGTCAGAAAGTAGCTCGGTCGGTGAGCAGTGATTCGGCCCCCAACAGGACGGCCCCCAGCGTTTCGCCCACGTCGACGCGATCCCGGTCGGCCGGGACTACGAGCAACGCATTCGCGCGGGCCATGCTGGTGAGCAGCCCGGAGCCCTGCGGCCCCGTGAGTCGTGCCTCGAGCCGCCCGTCGTCGCCCGTCGAGACCACGGCGCGCAGGAAGTGCGTCCGCGGCGCCGACGTCGTCACCGGTTCCGTGAGTCGAGCCGGCACCGGCTGCGCGAACACCTTCGGCATGCCGAGCATCCGGCGAAGCGCCGGCTTCACGAACAGCTCGGCGGTCACCATGCTGGACACCGGATTTCCGGGAAGCCCGATCCACGGCGCGCCGCGCCACCGTCCGAATCCGAGCGGCGCGCCCGGACGCATGGCCACCCGCCAGAAGGCCAGCTCGGCGCCGAGATCCGACAATACCCGTCGCGTGTGGTCGAACGCGCCAACGGAGATGCCACCGGACGTGATCAGCAGGTCGTGCGGCGGAAGCGCCAAGAGCCAGGCGCGCAGCGCGTCGGGATCGTCGGGGATGAGGGCGAGCGCCACCGGATCGGCGCCCGTGGCCCGCGCCAGCGCGTCCAGCGTGTAGCTGTTGGAGGAAACGATCCGCTCGCCGCGGCGCACGGCGTCGAAGCGGTCCACGTCCACGAGCTCGTCGCCCGTGGCGAGAATGGCCACTCGCGGTCGCCGCGCGACGGGGACCACCGCGCACCCCACCGACGCGAGCACGCCGAGCGGCGCGGGCCCCAACCGCGTGCCGCCCTCGAGCGCGACGGCGCCCGCCGAGAGATCCTCGCCGCGGGGGCGCACGTTGCGGCCGGCATCGCGGTCGTCGTACAGCGTCACGCGCTCCAGCCCGGCGTCGCTGTCCTCCACGCGGATCACGCCGTCGGCGCCGTCGGGCACCGGCGCGCCCGTCATGATCCGGTACGCTTCGCCGCGCCCGAGCGGGCGCGCGGCCCGGCCGCCTGCCGCGATCGTCCCGATCACGGCCAGCGTTACCGGACGATCTCGGGAGGCGCCGTGCACGTCGTCGCTGCGCACGGCGTAGCCGTCCATCGACGCGTTGTCCCACGGGGGCAGCGCCACCGGCGAGAGGACGTCCTCGGCGAGCACGCGCTCACGTGCGGCCGCGAGCGGCACGCGCTCGGTTTCCAGCGGCCGTATCGCGGCGACGATCTCGGTGGCGGCTTCGGTGACGCTGTGCACGGATCAGCGCAGGTCGAGGGACGCGAGCCGTTCCGCGATCGCGTCCTCGACGGCGAGTACGCGCTCGGGATCGGCGGTGAAGTTGTTGCAGAGCAGGCTGAAGATCAGCATGCGTCCATCGGCGGTCGTCACGTACCCCGAGAGCGACCGCGCGTTGGAGAGCGACCCGGTCTTCGCGTGCACGTTCCCGTCGGCGGCGGTGCCGCGCATCCGCGCGTGGAGCGTGCCGTCCACCCCCGCCACGGGGAGCGCGGCGTAGAACGTCTGGAACGCGGGAGAGCCGCGCATCGCGGAGAGCACGCGGACCACCGTCTCCGGGCTCAGGTAGTCGTACCGGGCGAGGCCGCTGCCGTCGCGGATCACGAATCCGTCGGCGAGCGCGCCCCAGGCCTGGAGCTGGTCGCTCTCAACGCGCGCCGCGCTGTCGGCGCGTCCCACGCCGGTCTGCGTCAGGCCGACGGTGCGCAGGAGCAGCTCGGCCATCTGGTTCTGCGATGGTTTGAGAAGCGCGGGCAGGATCTCGCCCAGTGTGGGCGACTGCACGCGCACCAGCGAATCGACCGCGGCCGTCGTGTCGGTGCGGCGTTCGTCGACCGCGATGCCGCGGTCGGCGAGCGCCTCGCGCAGCGCGGCCAGGTATGCACCGTCGGGATCGGGGAAGGGCACCGACAGCCGCGCCGAGTCGCCGGCTGCGATGGCGCCGGTCACGCGGAACGCCTGCGTCGCCGTGTCGAGCACTGCACGCAGCGGCTCGGCGCGCAGCGCAGCGGTGTCCCCGCGTCCCACGGTCCGGGCGGCGACGACCACCGGTGGATAGTGCGCGGCCGGCATCGTGCGGACGCGGACCGGAGCGCCCGGCCGCCGCCCGGCCCGCACGTGCAGCTCGGCGAACCCGTCGTTGAATTCGAGCTCGTCCACCGCCGCTCCGTCGCGGTCGTCGAGATCGTCCCACGACCACCCGAACCCGACCGTGGGGCCGGGGAAGACG
The DNA here is from genome assembly GCA_036393095.1 of Gemmatimonadaceae bacterium. Taxonomy (GTDB): domain Bacteria; phylum Gemmatimonadota; class Gemmatimonadetes; order Gemmatimonadales; family Gemmatimonadaceae; genus JAGWRI01. Next base: position 16,896 of record DASVWS010000116.1, read on the forward strand.
TCGGTGCCGACGACGAGCCGCCCGCGAATGCGGCGCACGCCGGCGAGATAGAGCGAATCGGCCATGTCGTGCAGCGGCAGCATCGCGTCACCGCGCACCGAATCGCTCACCGTCGGATCCCCGCGCCCGAACACCAGCAGGTCGCCGTCGAGCACGCCGCGGCGCAGGCGTCCGCGCGCCGCGACCGTCGTGACCCACCGGTAGTCGGCGCCGAGCCTGGTCAGCGCCACGGCGGTCGTCACGAGCTTCATGTTCGACGCGGGCAGGAACAGCTTTCCCGCATTAATGGATACGAGCGTATCGCCGGCGGCGGGATCGACTACGAGCACGCCCCAGTTGGCGTTCCGGAACTCCGGTTGATCGACGAGCGAGTCGATCGCTCGGCGAAGCAGGGCACGCTCGTCCGGCGGCGGAACGGGCCGAGGCGCCGGGACCGGCGCGGGCGTCGGCGCCGGAGCCTGCACGGGAGCGGGGGCGGGCGCCGGCGCCGTTGCCGGTGGCGTGCGCTGCAGCGGGCAGCCGAAGTTGAGCGCGGCGACGAGCGCGGCGGTGTGGCGGGCGAGTCGTGGAGCGAGTGCGATCACGGTACCGGACAAGCTATACCGCGTCCTGGCACAGCGCCTCGGCCCGCGCCAGGTCGGCGGCCGTGTTGACGCTCAGGAACAGCCGTGCCGGGTCGCCGAACGTCGCGACCTCGTCGGCCCGCAGCCAGGAGGCGCGCGGGAGTGCACGCGCGAACTCCGCGCCGCCGGTGCGCCCCGAGGCCAGCGCCGCTTCGAGCGCGGGGAGGCAGGACGGCGCGAAGCAGGCGCAGAACGGTTCCAGTCCCACCGGCGACGGACTCTCGGCGAAGCAGGCGTCGGCGTGCTCCTCCGCGCATCGCTGCGCAAGCGCCCGCAGCAACGGTGCGCTCACGAACGGCATGTCCCACGCCACCACGAGCGCCGGGCGCCGCATGTGGGTGAGCGCGGCATGCACGCCGCTCAGCCCGCCGGCGCCGGGGACCGCGTCGGCAATCACCGGCACGCCGGGCAGCCATGCGCCGGCGTCGGACGCGTTGGCCACGAGCAGCAGATCCGCGGTGACGGCGCGGAGCGCGGCTGCGACGCGATCCACGATGCGCACGCCCCCCACGCGGGCCAGCCCCTTGGGGCTGCCGAAGCGCCGGTTGGCGCCTCCGGCCAGGATGGCCCCCGCTGGAGCGGCGGCGTTTGCTTCGGGATGGGCGGCGGGCCGGGGCACGGAGCGCGTGGGGCGGCGCGGACCGCTACTCGCCGCGGTACGTCGCGCTGAGCGTGGCGTCTTCGGCCACGCGCACCTCGCACACTTCGGCGGCGCCTCCCAGCCCGCGCTGCACCGTCTGGAAGATGTGCCGCGCCAGGTTCTCGCCGGTCGGCATCAGCCGGCCCTCGGCGAACTCGGGGACGTCGAGATTCAGGTTCGCGTGCTCGAAGCGCGCGCGCACGTCGCGGTCGAGCACGCGGTCGAGGTCGCCGAGATCCACGATCATCCCCGTGCGCTCGTCGATCGTTCCGCGTACGGTGACGTCGCACACGTAGCTGTGCCCGTGGTAGTTGGGGCGGGCGCACAGCCCGAACCGGCGGGTGTTCTCCTCGTCGCTCAGCTCGGGCAGCCGGTAGCGGTGGGCGGCGGCGAAGGTGACGCGGCGCGTGAGATAGGCGGTCGCCATGGACGGCGCTCAGTGCGAGAACAGATATGAGATGCCGATGCTCAGCGAGGGGTTGTTCCGCCAGAACGACTTGCTCAGCCGCGCGTTCACTACGGAATTGCCGTCCTTGCCGATCAGGTAGTAGGTCTGCGGATAGCCCATCGAGTAGAACCGATTGTTCAGGTCGGCGCGGATTCCCCATCGCTTGGACGGGATGTAACGAATCGAGGCGCCCCAGACGAACTCGAACTTCGTGCCGAACTGATACTCGCCCACGTCGCTGTTCGTGTGGCGATCGCTGATCAGGCCCATGCCGAAGTTGGCGATGGGCATGAAGCCGTGGAACGTGCGGTCGCCGGTGAGCGAGAGCCCCATGCCGCCTTCGAACGCATACAGGGGCCACGATTCGGTGCCGCGGTCGCGGTTCAGCGCCAGCGGGTCGATCACGTGCCGCACCGAGGCGATGCGTGAGACCGATCCGGTGAGGAAGAGCGGTCCGGTAGCGTGCCAGCCGTACAGCAGGCTCCACAGCTGCCCGCTCTGCGGCGCGACGCCGGCCGGATCGGGCGTCGCCGAGAAGTGTCCGCCCAGAACCGCAAACTCCATGGTATGGTCCACGTCCCGATACGGGCTGCGCGACGGCGCGTACCCTACCTGCTGGGCAGGGAGGGCCGCGGCCGAAGCGGCCAGCAGCAGGGCGATCAGCAGACGCTTCACGAATCGGCTCCCGTCAGTCGAAGGTCTCTGCCGGTCATCTCGGCAGGTGTTTCCAGGCCCAGCATGGTGAGCAGCGTCGGCCCCACGTCGCACAGCGCGCCGCCGCCGCGCAGCGGCGCTCCGCTGCCCGCCGATTCCGCCGGTCCGGCATCCACGGCCAGAATCGGCACCGGATTCGTCGTGTGCGCGGTGTGCGGCCCACCCGATTCCGGATCGATCATCTGCTCGCAGTTTCCGTGGTCGGCGGTGATCAGCAGCCGCGCTCCCGTCCTGCCGGCGGTCTCGAGCACGCGCGCCAGGCACGCGTCCACGGTCTCCACGGCGGCGATCGTCGCCGGCATCGAGCCCGTGTGTCCCACCATGTCGCTGTTGGCGTAGTTGCAGAGGATGAATTCGTACTCGCCCCCCGCGATCGCGCCGCACAGCGCGTCGGTCACGCCGGGGGCGCTCATTTCGGGCGCCAGGTCGTACGTCGCCACTTTCTGGCTTGGCACCAGCAACCGCTCCTCGCAGGGGAAGGGCGTTTCGCGCCCGCCGTTGAAGAAGTAGGTCACGTGCGCGTACTTCTCGGTTTCCGCGGTGCGGAACTGGCGCATGCCCGCGTTCGCGATCACCTCGCCGACGATGTTCACCAGCGTGCGCGGCTCGAACGCGATCGGCACCGTGAAGGTCTGGTCGTACTGCGTCATCGTGGCCAGATACACCGACGGGCGGTGTCCGGTCGCAAATCCGTCGAACCCGTCCACGGTGAGGGCCCGGACGATCTGGCGCATGCGGTCGGCGCGGTAGTTGAAGCAGATCACCGCGTCGCCGTCGCGGATCGGCGCCACCGGCGTTCCGTGCTCGACGATCGTCGTGGGCGTGATGAACTCGTCGGTCTCATCGCGGTCGTACGCGGCGCGGATGACGGCGAGCGGGTCGGTGCCCGTGGGGCCCGTGCCGTCGACGGCCGCGCGATACCACTTCTCGGTGCGGTCCCACCGCTTGTCGCGGTCCATGCCGAAGTAGCGCCCGCCCAGGCTCGCCACGCGGGCGCGCCCCTTCGCCCGGCCGAGCAGCGTCTGCATGAAACCGTACGCCGAGCGGGGCAGGGTGTCGCGGCCGTCGAGCAGCGCGTGGATCGCCACGCGCGGCAGCCGTTCGCGCTCGGCCATGTCGATCAGCGCGAAGAGATGCTGGTCCAGCGCATGCACGCCGCCGTCGCCGATCAGGCCCATCAGGTGCAGCGTGCCGCCCGACCGCCGCACGCGCCGGCAGGCCTCGACGAACGCCTCGTTGCGAAAGAACGAGCCGTCCTTGATCGCCTGCGAGATCCGAACGATGTCCTGCATGACGACGCGGCCGGCGCCGAGGTTGAGATGCCCCACCTCACTGTTCCCCATCTGCCCCTCGGGAAGACCGACCCGGAGTCCCGATGCCTCGAGCAGCGTGCGCGGATAGCGCGCGACGAGGCGATCCCACGTGGGCGTGTCGGCCAGCGCGATGGCGTTGCCCTCGGTCTCGGGCCGGTAGCCCCAGCCATCGAGCACGATGAGGACGACGGGATATCGGGCGTGTGCTGGCATCGATCTCCGGGTGAGCGCTTGCCCCTCGGCGAGGGTTCCTTATACTGCGAACGCGAGTGGCGGGGGTCACGAAATGTACCCGTCGGCCTAGTCTCAACCAAGCGATGCGATTTCGTTCCGTCTATTGCGCGATGATTCTCGCCGCTGCCGTCGCGGCCCCGGTGCGCCCCCAGGGATTGACGGGGCCCGCCGTGCTCTATGCGCGGCCCGGCGATACCGAGTTGGCGACCGTTGCCGAAGGCACCGTGCTCGATCCCGGACAGACCGCCGGCGAGTACACGCTGGTGACCGTGCGGGGATTCGTCGCCACGTCGCTGCTCGGCGGAGCCCGCGATTCGTTTCCCGCGAGCGTCGGGGCCAGCGAGGTCCGGTTGCGCGCGCGTCCGTCGACGTCGGCGCCGGTGGTCGCGAATCTGCACGAGGGGATGGCGGTACACGTCGTGAGGCGCAGCGGCCGGTGGACCGAGGTGAAGCGCAGCGGGTGGGTGCGGCGTTCGGCGTTTCCGGCGACGCTCGCGAGGCGGCAGCTGGCCGCGGCTCCGAAACCCTCGCGCCCCGAGCGCGTCGCGCCGGCGCCCCGGGCCAAGGTGGTGACTCTGCCGCCAGCCCGCGTCGCCGACCCGGCGCCGCCGCCGACCGACACCACGCCTTCGAATCCCGAGGCCGTGACGCCCGACTCGACGGCGCCCCTCTCCGCGGCGCCCGGACTGGCGCCCGTGGCGTCGATTCAGCACGGAGCCGTGTTGACCCCATTGGCGCGCGAGCGCGGATGGGTGCGCGTGCGCCTCGAAGGCTGGATCCGGGAGCAGGACCTCGAGGCGGCCGACAGCAGCATGGCGGCGCTGAGCGCGGCGGACCTGCGGTCGAACCCGACGGGGTACGTGGGACGCGTCGTGCGCTGGACGGTGACCGCGCTGGCCTTCCAGACGGCTGATCCGCTCCATCGCGACTTGCGGCCCGACGAGCCCTACCTGCTGGCGCGGGGCCCGGGAACGGAGAACGCGCTGCTGTATCTGGCGCTCCCCGAGGCGTTGGTGTCGCGCGCGAAGTCGCTGGCACCAATGACGGCTCTGGTCGTCACGGCCAAAGTCCGCACCGGACGGTCCGATCCCGCCGGAGTCCCCATTCTCGACGTCATCACGTTGGCGAAGAAATAGGCTGACCTTATGGTCAGTCGGGCAGATTTGCGTTCCTGAATTGATGGATCGAAGTCGCGCTCGAATGGTACGTAGACGGACGCCGCGCGCACTGTAGATTGTGCCGCACGAAGTCACCCGATTCCCACAACCTGCACTGCATGAAGTCGAGGCCAGTCCGACCCCGATCCTCATCGCACCCGGCCGTGCGCCGCCGCGGAAAGAAGCCCGCGTGGACGCTCGCGCTGCTCGTCGCCGCGATCGGCGGGGTTGTGGCGGCCACCCAGCCGGCCCGGCTCACCGCGCTGGTCCCGGAGCCGTCCCCGCGCCCCGAAGGGCCCGTCGCGACCGCCGAGCCGGCGGGGATCAGCCGGGCCGTGGATCTCACGGTCGCGCTACCCGGCGATTCCGTGACCATGCCGCTGGAACTGGGGCCCGATTCGGCGGGCCTACAGTACGAGTGGGTGGCGGTCGGCGACACCGTGCGCCCCGGGTTCATGCTTCCGCTGACCGGCTTTCCGCTCTACGCGCCGGGCACGCCGGGGTACTACCATCTGGCCCTCATGCGCGACTCGCAGCAGGTCGTCCTGAACGAGCCGATGCTGGCGGTGATGGTTCCGTTCCAGGAAAAGCGCGCCGGGTGGCTTAACGGCTATCGCATCGGCACCTACCCGGGCGAGCGGAAAGGCGTGACCTCGCACCCTGACGGATTCTTGGTTCTCCAGCAGAGCGACACTGATCTTAAGGTCAGCACGCACCTGACGCTGGGCGCGTTCATGGCGCATGACGGGCAGCAGGCGGTGTGGCCGAAGTACCTGGCGCTCGACCCCCGGTTGCTGGACAAACTGGAGTTGGTAGTGTCGGAACTGGAGCGCCGGTTCAGCCGTATGGGCGACATGCAGCTTCAGATCGACGTCCATTCGGGATTCCGGACGCCATCGTACAACCGAACGGTTCCGTTGGCGGCCGACGAGAGCCGCCATCAGTTCGGCGACGCGGCGGACGTGACGTTCGACGCGAACGGGGACGGGCTGACCAGCCGCGCCGACATCGCGGCCATCGTTCAGGCGGTGGACACGGTGGAGGCCCAGCATCCCGACCTGGCGGGCGGGCTCGGCATCTACACGAGCCACCGCTACACCGTTCCCTACGTGCATATCGACACGCGCGGCGAGCGCATGCGCTGGCGCGGCTGAGCGCCGCCAACAGGAGCGACCATGAACGACCATCTGCGCGATCGCATCCTGCGAAAGCTCGACACGCTTTCCGACGAGCGCGGCTACCAGGTGCTCGACTATGTCGAGTTCCTGGAATCGAAATACGCCGAACGGCAGGCTCCCGGCGCGAACGTCTTCACACGGCTCACCGAGTCGGTGGAGGACAAATTGCGGGCCGGCCGCGTGTCGGCCTCGGTGATCGCCGAGACGATGGGCTTTCTCAACCGCGCGACGAACGTGCTGAACAGCGCGATGGCGGCCGGAAAATCCGTGGCCGATGACGTGGTACGCGGGGTGAAGGGCGCGACGGGCACCCCTCCGGCCTCCGATGCGGGCGCCGCTGCGGGGGGCGAGCCGAAACCGGTGCCCGAGGCGGCGGAACCGAAGGCCGCCGCCGAATCCAGGCCGGGCGACTGAGCGGGGCCTCGCATCGTGCGCGGCCGGCGCCGAGCGGGTGTGCCGGCCGCGGCAGAAGCACCTCGTTGCGCCGCCATGAGGGCGCCGGTATTTTTCGCCATGGCAACCACAACTCGCCCATCGAATCGGCCCGCTGCGTCCGCCCCCCCGGACAGCGGGCCTTCGCGTTTAGGGGAGCCGCGCAACGGCGCCGCCCGCGTGCGTGAGCCCGTCGCCCTCACCTTCGACGATGTCCTGCTGGTGCCGGCCCACGCCGTCACGCATCCCAAGGACGTCGTGCTGACGTCGAAATTCAGCCGCGGCATTTCGCTCAACGTACCCCTGGTTTCGGCGGCGATGGATACGGTCACCGAGAGCGACATGGCGATCGCCATGGCCCGGGCCGGCGGCATCGGCGTGCTCCACAAGAACATGTCGATCGACCGGCAGGCGGCCGAAGTGGACCGTGTGAAGCGCAGCGAGAGCGGGATGATCCTGAACCCGATCACCCTGCGCCCGGTGGACACCGTGCGCGAGGCGACGGCGCTGATGCGCCGGTTCAGCATCTCGGGCGTACCGATCGTGGACGAGGAGGGGCGGCTGGTAGGCATCATCACCAACCGCGATCTCCAGTTCGAGAAGCAACTCGACCGGCCGCTGTCCGAAGCGATGACCAAAGAAGGGCTCGTCACCGCTCCGGTCGGCACCACGCTCGAGGAAGCGGAGCGCATTCTGGCCAAGGGGCGCATCGAGAAGCTCCCGGTCGTGGACGAGGGCGGCCATCTCAGGGGGCTCATCACCGTCAAGGACATCCACAAGCGGCGGCAATTCCCGGGGGCGAACAAGGACGAGCACGGGCGGTTGCGGGTGGCGGCGGCCATCGGCGCCGCGGGGGATTTCCTGGCCCGGGCGCGCGCGCTCGTGGAAGCGGGCGTGGACGCACTGATCATCGACACGGCGCACGGCCACTCCGACGGTGTGCTGCGCGCCACCGCCGAGGTGCGCGAGAAATTCCCGAACGTGCAGCTCGTGGCCGGGAACATCGCCAGCCGCGAGGGCGCGGCCGCGCTCGTGGAGCGCGGCGTCGACGCGGTGAAGGTGGGGGTCGGGCCTGGCTCGATCTGCACGACGCGCGTGGTGACGGGCGTGGGCGTGCCGCAGCTCACGGCCATCTTCGACGCCGTCGAAGGCGCGAACGGCGTGCCGGTGATCGCCGACGGCGGGATCAAGTATTCCGGCGACGCCGTCAAGGCGCTCGCTGCGGGCGCGGGCAGCGTGATGATGGGCTCGATGCTCGCCGGCACCGAGGAGAGCCCCGGCGAGGCGTTCCTGCTCGAAGGGCGCCGCTTCAAGATGGTGCGCGGCATGGGCTCGCTGTCGGCGATGCAGGACGGCAGCGCCGACCGCTACTTCCAGGAGGGCGAGCTGAGTCCCAAGAAGCTCGTCCCCGAAGGGATCGAAGGGCGTGTGCCGTACAAGGGTCCGGTGGGCGACGTGCTCTACCAGATGGTCGGTGGCCTGCGGAGCGGCATGGGCTACGTGGGGTGCGCCACGATCGACGAACTCCGCACGAGGCCCGGATTCGTGCGCATCACGGCGGCGGGGCTCCGCGAGTCGCATCCGCACGACGTGACGATCACGCGGGAAGCGCCGAATTACTCGTTGTAAGTGACCGGCGGGCCCCCGGGCGGGGCCCGCCTTCCGTTGCGCCACTGCATTGACAAACGCCGCGCCGAGGGCGAACTTGGCGCGGTCCGATTTGTATACAGTCGTTCTCTCCCTCCTCCCCGGCGGCCCACGGTCGCCAGCAGTCCAACATCTCTGAGGACCTCCTCATGAACCTGTTCCGCCGAAAGAGCGTCACGGCCCTGCAAGCCGAGGCGACTTCCGACAACAGCCTCAAACGCGCCCTCGGCGCCCTCAACCTCACCACGCTGGGCATCGGGGCCATCATCGGAACCGGTATCTTCGTGCTCACGGGCGAGGTCGCGGCGCAGAACGCCGGTCCGGCCGTCGTGCTCTCGTTCATCTTCGCCGGCATCGCGTCGGTGTTCGCCGCGCTCTGCTATTCCGAATTCGCGTCGCTGATCCCGATGGCGGGGAGCGCCTATACCTACGGCTACGCCACGCTCGGCGAGCTGATCGCCTGGATCATCGGTTGGGACCTGATCCTCGAGTACGCGCTGGGCGCGGTCACCGTGGCCATCGGCTGGTCGGGGTACGTGGTGAGCTTCCTCCGCGATGTCGGCATCAATGTGCCGTGCGGGCTTGCGGCGGCGCACGGCGTGATGGCCACCGGATGCACGGTTCCGGCAGTCTTCAACCTGCCGGCGGTCATCATCATCGCCGTCGTGACCCTGCTGCTGGTGATCGGCATCCAGGAATCGGCGAATGTGAACAGCGCGATCGTGATCATCAAGCTCGCGGTCGTGCTCCTCTTCATCGTCGGCGCCGCGCACGCCGTCAATACCGCCAACTGGCACCCCTTCATTCCGCCGGCCACCGGCAATCGGGGCGAGTTCGGCTGGGGCGGCGTCACCACCGGCGCCGGCATCGTATTCTTCGCCTACATCGGATTCGACGCCGTATCGACGGCGGCGCAGGAGGCCAAGAACCCGCAACGCGACATGCCGATCGGCATCATCTCGTCGCTCCTCATCTGCACGCTGCTCTACATCGCGGTCAGCGCCATCGCGACCGGCGTGATGAGCTACAAGCAGTTGAACGTGCCGGATCCCATCGCCGTCGCGGCGGACGCCGCGGGCCTCGGGTGGATGGCGTCGATCATCAAGCTGGGCGCCATTGCCGGCCTGTCGTCGGTGATCCTCGTGATGCTCCTGGGCCAGTCGCGCGTGTTCTACTCGATGGCGCGCGACGGGTTGCTCCCCGCGGTGGTCAACAAGGTGCACCCGAAGTTCCACACGCCGTACGTCACCTCGATTGTCACCGGGGTCATCGTCGCGTTCTTCGCGGGGATCCTGCCGATCGCCGATGCCGCCAACCTGGTGTCGATCGGCACGCTGCTCGCGTTCGTCATCGTGTCGATCGGCGTGCTCGTGCTGCGCATCCGCGAACCGGAACTGCCTCGCGCGTTCAAGACGCCCGTGGTGTGGGCGGTGGCGCCGCTGGGTGCGCTGTCGGCTACGTACCTGATGATCCGCCTGCCGTTCGAGACGTGGATCCGGCTTCTCGTCTGGTTCGTGCTCGGCATGGTCATCTACTGGACCTACAGCATCCGGCACTCGAACCTCGCCAAGGCCCCGGCCCAAGCGGGCGACTGAGCCTTCCCGGTGTTACTTTCGAAACGGCGCCCGTTCCCGGGCGCCGTTTCGATTTTATCCCTCATGACGAACCCCCATCCCGACTTCCTCGCCGTTTCCGAGTCGCGGCGAAGCGCCATCCGGCGCCTGGCCGCGGCACTCGTGCCCGGCCAGCGCATCGCGCTCACGACGCACATCAACGCCGACGGCGACGGCTGCGGCTCCGAGGTCGCGATGGCCCACCTGCTCGCGCAGCGGGGCCTCGCGGTCCGCATCGTCAACCCCACGCCGTGGCCGGGGCTGTTCGGGTTCCTGCTCGACGCCGGGATCGCGGACGATTCGCCGCGTGGCGTGGCCGCCCTGGCAGACATCGACCTGCTGCTCGTCCTCGACATCAACGAGGTGAGCCGCCTGGGCCAGCTCGGCGACGCCGTGCGCGCGCTGCACGTTCCCCGCCTGGTCATCGACCATCACGTGCCGCGCGCCGATCAGGCGGGCGACGTCGTGTTCTCCGATACGGGCGCGTGCGCCACGGGCGAGCTGGTGTATGATTTCGCGCGCGAACTCGCGCTCGACGTCACCCCGCCGATCGCGCGCGCGCTGTACACCGCGATCCTCACCGACACGGGCGGCTTCCGGTTCAGCAACACGTCGCCGCGCGCGCATGCGATCGCCGCCGCCCTCCTCGCCGCGGGCGTCAACCAGGAGGAGATCTACCGGCGCGTCTATGCGTCGGCCCCCGTGGGCCGCATCCGCCTGCTCGCCGAGGTGCTGCAGTCGCTCGGCGTCGACGAATCCCTGGGGCTGTCGTGGCTCTCGATGCGGGCCGGCGCGCTGAGCGAGTACGGTGTGCGCCAGGAGGACCTGGACGGCATCGTGGAGCACGCCCGCTCGATCGACGGCACGAAGCTCGCGATCTTCTTCCGCGACCTCGGCTTCGACCGCGTGAAGGTGAGCTTCCGCAGCACCTCGGCGTTCGACGCCAACGTGTTCGCGCGGCGATTCGGCGGCGGGGGGCACGCCCGCGCCGCCGGCGCGCTCATTGCGGGCTCGCTCGATCGCGTCCGCGAGCGGGTGCTCGCCGATGCCCGTGCCGAGCTGGGCGCGCTTGGAAAGCCTCCCGGCACTCCGTAGTTTCCGAGACATGACCGAGACTCTCAATCAGCGCCTGGCAACCGCGCTTTCGAAGATTCGCAATCCGCGCACCGGGCACGACGTGATGTCGGACGACATGGTGCGCGACGTCGCGACGACGACCGACGGCAAGGTGCGGCTCACGCTGCTCCTGGCAGCCGACGATCCGGCGACGCTCGTGCGCGACGTGCGCATCGCGCTGGAACGCGTGGAAGGGGTGTCGGAGGTCCGCGTGGACGTGAAGGACGCGGCCCAGGCCGCTGCGGCCGCGCCGAAGTCGCGCGCCCTCCCGGTGATGGACGACCGCCCCGCCGCGCCGCGTCCCAGCGCGCCCACGCCGGTCGCGTATCCGCACCTGGGCCGCATCATCGCCGTGTCGAGCGGCAAGGGCGGCGTGGGGAAGTCCACCGTGGCCACGAACCTCGCCGTGGCGCTGGCGAAATCCGGCGCCCGCGTGGGACTCATGGACGCCGACATCTACGGACCGAACATCCCGCGGATGATGGGGGTGGACGCGCCACCCGCCGTCGTCAACGAGAAGATCGTGCCGCTCGAGGCGTTCGGCGTGAAGGTGATGTCGCTCGGCTTCATGATCGACCGCGACCAGCCCGCCATCTGGCGCGGCCCGATCGTGATGAAGATCATCACGCAGTTCCTGCGCGACGTGGCCTGGGGCGAGCTCGACTATTTCATCGTCGACATGCCGCCGGGCACGGGCGATGCGCAGCTCTCGCTGGTGCAGGCCACGATGGTGAACGGCGCGGTGATCGTCACCACGCCGCAGGAAATGTCCACCGGCGACGCGCTGCGCGGCGTGCGGATGTTCCAGCGCGTGGGCGTGCCGGTGCTCGGCATCGTCGAGAACATGAGCTGGTTCGAGTGCCCGCATTGCGGCAAACCGACGCCGATCTTCGGCTCGGGGGGCGGCGAGCGGCTGGCGAAGGAAACCGAGCTGCCGTTGCTCGGCCAGATTCCGCTCTATCCGCGCGTGCTCGAGGGGGCGGAGGTCGGGCAGCCGATCGTCGTCGCCGACGCGGGCTCGCCGGCCGCCCGGGCACTGGTCGCGGTGTCCGAGCGGATGGCGGAAGCCGCACGGGAGCTGGCCGCCGCGCGATGATCCACGACCGATGCGACGCGGCCGCCGTGCCCGGAACGGGCATTCCGGGGTAACGCGTGGCGCGCGTCCCGGTCACTCTCCTCACCGACTTCGGCACTGCCGACGGCTACGTGGCGGAGATGAAGGGTGTGCTGATGACCGGGGCGCCGGAGGCCACACTCGTCGACATTTCCCATGACGTTCCGCCGCAGGACGTCGACGCCGCGCGGCTGGCGCTCGCGCGCTACTGGAAGCGCTTTCCCGAGGGCACGATTCACGTGGTCGTGGTGGATCCCGGCGTGGGCACCGCGCGCGCCGCGATTGCCGTCGAGAGCCAGCGCCGCTTCCTGATCGGCCCCGACAACGGCGTGCTGTCGCCGGCGCTCCTCGCGCCCGGAGTCCGCGTCGTGCGGCTGGCCGAGCCGCCCGGCGCATCGCACACCTTCCATGGGCGCGACGTCTTTGCGCCCGCGGCCGTCCACCTCGTGCTCGGGCGCCCGTTCGATGCCCTCGGCGAACCCGTCACCGACGCCGTGATCCGCCGGACCCCCGAGGCGCACCGCGCGCCCGACGGCTCGGTGCACGGACAGGTGGTGGCCATCGACCGGTTCGGGAACTGTATCACGAATCTGGTCGGCGTGCGCGGGGGAGCAGTCGAGATCGGCGGGCGAACGCTGCCCGTGCGGCGAGTCTACGCGGACGTGGCGCCGGGCGAGCCGCTGGCGCTGGTGGGCTCGTCAGGGCTGCTCGAGATCGCGGTGCGCGACGGCAGTGCGGCAGCGCACCTGGGCATCGTGCGCGGCGCGCCCGTCACGCACCGTACAGGCTGAGGCTCAGGGCTGGGCGGCCGAGCTGATGCGCTCGATGGCGATCCCGCCGAACGTGGTCTGCACGTGCACGCGCAGGTGGTACCTGGCCGAGTCCCAGTTGTCCGAGTAGTACGAGCCGTCGCGCTTCACCAGGCCGTCGTTGTCGAACGATGTCAGGAAGCGCTGCATGTCGAGCTGCACGCCGACGTCGTCGGGGATGCGCAGGGTCACCTTGCCGAGGGTGACCTGCACGTTCGCGTCCATGTCGCCGGTCCACGTGCCGCCGAAGCCGAGGGTCAGCGCTCCCACGCCGCCGTGCACGTTGACGGTAGACGCGTTGGCGTTCGCCAGATTGGTGGCCGCGAAGCTGGCGGCCCCGACGTCCACCGTGATGGCGCCCAGGCGGGCGCGGTTGGGGCTGCTGAAGTCGACGGTCTCGTCGGCGGCGCCCGATTCGATGTGCAGTCCGCGCAGCGTGAGGCCGCCCAGGTCCACACGGGCCTCGGTGGCGCCGAGCGAGAGGGTGAGATCCATGGGCACGGTGGGCGCCAGCATCAGCCGCATGGCCGCATTGTTCCCGTCATCGGATTGATGGTGGATCCAGTGCGAGCCGTCGGCGGCGTCCTTCAAGCCGATGTCGAGCGTGCCGGCGGTGGCGTCGAAGCGGTGCAGCGGCGTGGCGGAGTTCTCGTCGTAACGGAGCTCCATGGAATAGAGCACGGGCGTGTTCGCGCCGCGCAGGTCGAACCGGCCGGCGCCGTACTGCACGTGCACGTGCAGCTCGGTGGTGTCGCGCAGCTGACGCGACACGTCGAGGGTGCGCCAGCTCTGGGCACCGGCGATCGACGGGAGCGCGCCGGCCAGCGCTGCCAGGGCGAGGGAGCGGTAGTTCATCGATCCTCCCGAGCCTGGGTGACGGGGCGCCGGGCCGCGCTGACGCCGGCCACCGGCGTGGGCGTCTGCCATGCGAGCGGCTGGCTGCCGGTGGAGGTGAGCGCCGAGTCCTTTGCGTGCTCGTGCTGCGTTCCGGCGCGCGAGAGCACCGCGGCGCCCAGTCCGGCGGTGAGCGCCACCCAGGTGACCGCCAGGGCTACGGCCCGCATCACGGGCTGCGCCGCCGGGAGCCAGGTGAACGCCGCTACGACGAGCCAGATGCCGAGGTAGAACACGAGCCCGGTGAACACGGCCTGCAGAGTCACGCTTCGCGCCGACGCGGTTGCATCGGCGCGGAAGAAGGCGCGTCCGGTGAAGCGGGCCACGGCGAGAAAGCCGAGCGCGAGGAGTCCGGCGACCGCGATGATGTACGCCACGATCGCGAACGGAATGAGCAGAATGCCGATGACGGTGATCGCCAGTGCGACCACGGCCACGATGAGCAGCGGGAGGAGTCCGAACTCGGCGAGCAGCCCCACCCAGAAGGCGCGGGCGAGGTGCCGTTCCAGCACGGCGACCACGCCGTCGAGGTTGCGTTCGGCGAACATCATGACCCCGATGCCGATGATCGCGAGCACGAGGAACCAGGCGAGCACCAGCTTCATCGCGCCCCACGTGGTGAGCGGCGCAGCGGCCGGGGCCGCCGCGGGGCCTGCCGTGAGATCGCTGAGCGACCGCATCTCACCGTAGACGTTCCCGCCATCGAGGCGGACGTGGCCGCCGATGGAGACCGCATCGCCGTCCACGACGCCGCCCTGGTGCACCACGACGTCGCCCCGCAGGGCGATGGCGTTGCCCGTGACGTGGCCGCTGATCTCGAGCGGTCCGCTGGCCGCCGCCACGGTTCCGTCGATCGTGGTGCCGGCCGCGATCGTGCGGCCGCCCAGCGCGAAGCTGTCGGCCGGGGGAACGTGGGGCAGGTCCACCGAGTGCGCGATGCGGCCGATGTCCTTGCGGAGCTGCTGGTCGAGTTTGGGTGCCGGGCTCTGCACCTGAGCCCTGGTGGGCGGCGGCGCGGGGGGCGCGGATTGGGCGTGGGCAGCCGCGGCGACCGCGAGTGCGGCGAGCGCCAGACCCAGCGGGAGGGTGCGCATGGCTCAACCCCTCCGGCGAGCGGCGGTGGCGATGGCCCTGAGGCCGAACGCCGACGCCGTGGCGGCCACGAGGAACCCGCCGGCGACCGCTGCGAGTCCCATCAGCCCGCCATGCTGGAGGGTGTCCATGACCGCCGGCCCGAACAGCGTGACCGCCCCGTCGCGCACGACCTGCGCGGCGGTGCCGCGCAGGTGGGTGCCCGCGGCCTCGGTGACGAAGCCGACCACGTCGCCGCGGCTGGCCAGCCATACGGTGCCTGCCGTGAGCAGGGCGCCGATCCCGCCCATGAGCCCGACGGCGGCCACGCGGCCGGCCTGCGACCGGGGCAGCCAGCGCCCGGCGGTGTCCCGGGCCGCCACGTGCCAGGGCACGAAGACCGGCACCTGGGCCATGACCTTGTCGGCCAGGGCGTAGGACGGCGCGAGGTGGGGAAGATCTTCCAGGGCGGCCGCCACCAGCCGCGCGTCTTCGAACTGGGCACGGCACTGCGCGCAGCCCTGCACGTGCTCGCGCAGGGGCGCGACGCCGAATCCCACTTCGTCGTCGAGCAGCAGGTCGAATTCTTCTGGGAGCAGATGGCGGTGATTCACGGAGCCTCCGGGTTTTCCTACGGCCGGCCGGGATAGCCGGTTTCAGGGGAAGCGAGGATGGTGCAGGTGATCGGTCTCACTGTTTCAGATGTTCCAGCAGTCCGCGGAGCTCGTGCCGGGCGCGGTGGATGTACGTCTTGACGGTACCGAGGGGCAGGTCGAGCGTGGCGGCGATCTCCTCGTACGACTTGTCCTCGACGTGGCGCAGGAGAATGCAGGCCCGGTACTCGGGCCGGAGTCTGGCGATGGCGCTTTCGATGGCCGATCCCAGCTCCCTGGCTTCCAACCGGTCCAGGGCGGACTCGTCGTGGGCCGAGACGTCGAACGACGTGGCCTCGACGGCTTCGGCGGTCACGGCGTGCGGCGACCCGTCCATGCTCACCGTATCGAGCTGGCGGCGCCGCAGGTGGTCGATGGCGACGTTGTTGGCGATCTTGAACAGCCAGCTCGAGAACTTGAATTCGGGGCGGTAGCGGTCGATGTGCTGGAGGACCTTGATGAAGGAGTCCTGCGTCAGGTCCTCGGCCAGCTCGCGGTCGCGCACCATGCGAAAGACGAGCGAGAACACGGGCCGCTCGTAGCGCCGGATGAGTTCCCGATATGCGGCTTCGCGCCCTCGCTGAGCGAGCGCGACGACGTCGGCGTCCGGAAGGTTGGCGAGGTCGAGAGCTGGGGGCATCGAGCGAGCAGGGCCGGCGATCGCGGTGCGCGCCGCGCGGATCCAGGTGCAACCTACGCGGCGCGCCCCCGGCGAGCCAGCGCCGTTCGCTTGCCGCCGCTGCGCCGCCCGGCGAACTTTGACGGATGCCCGTGAACCAGCTGGAAGCCGCGGAAGCGGAGGCCGCCGCCCGTTGGGGTGACGAGAAGCGCGCCTACGTGCAGCGGATCTTCTCGCAGATCGCGCCGCGGTACGATCTGCTCAATCATCTGCTGAGCTTCAACGTGGACCGGCGGTGGCGCCGCCGGGCGATCGCGGCGCTGAACGTGCCGCGCGCGCCGGCCGGGCAGTATCTCGACCTCTGCGCGGGCACCCTCGACGTATCGGCGCAGCTGGCGCGCACGGCGGGGTTTCGCGGCGCCGTCGTCGGGGCCGATTTCGCGGAGCCGATGCTGCGCGCGGGCGCCGGCAAGTCGTCGCCGGACGTGGTGCGTGCCGTGGCGGCCGATGCGCTGCACCTGCCGCTGGCCGACGCGTCGATGGCGGGGGCGATCGTGGCCTTCGGCATTCGCAACCTGGCCGATCTGGACGCCGGCCTGCGCGAGGTGCACCGCGTGCTCGCGCCGGGCGCACGGTTCGTGATCCTGGAATTCTCGACTCCGCCGTCGGCGGTGGTGCGCGCGGCGTACCACGCGTACTTCCATCACGTGCTGCCGTTCGTGGGCGGGCTGGTGAGCGGCCACGGCACGGCCTATCGCTACCTCCCGCGGTCGGTGGCCAACTTTCCGCCGGCCGACGCGCTCGCGGACCGCATGACGCGCGCCGGATTCGCCGGCGTGCGGTGGCAGCCGCTCACCTTCGGCATCGCGGCGCTCCACGTCGGAGAGAAGGCGTGATGCGCCGGTTCCCTTCTTCCCTCGCTCCGTGACGTTCGATTCCCTGTCGGCCTTCGTCGAGGCGCTCGACCGCGCCGGCGAACTGGCGCGCATTGCGCAGCCGGTATCGGTGGACCGCGAGCTGTGCGAGATCGCGGACCGGGCCATGAAGCGGCCCGGCGGCGGTCCGGCGCTGCTGTTCGAGCAGCCGGTGCTGATGAACGGAACGCCGTCGGCGTATCCCGTCGGCATCAACCTGTTCGGGTCGATGCGGCGCATGGCGATGGCGCTGGGCGTCGACGACCTCGACGCGATCGGCGCCCGCATCACCGAGCTGCTCGAGATGAAGGTTCCCGAGGGATTCGTGGCGAAGCTGTCGCTGCTCCCGCGGCTGCTGGAGCTTTCGAAATTTCCGCCGCGGGCGCACGCGGGCACGGCGCCCTGCCACGAGGTGGTCTGGCGGGGGAACGACGTGGACCTCGACCGGCTGCCGCTGCTCAAGTGCTGGCCGGACGATGGGGGCGCCTACCTCACCTTCCCGATGGTGATCACGCGCGATCCCAGGCGCGGGATCCGCAACGTCGGCATGTACCGGGTGATGCAGACGGGGCGGAGCACGCTGGCGATGCACTGGCAGCGCCACAAAGTGGGCGCGGCGCACTGGCGGGAGATGGCCGAGCGCGGCGAGACGATGCCGGTGTGCATCGCCCTGGGGGGCGACCCGCCGTCCATGTATTCCGCCAGCGCGCCGCTGCCGCCGACCGTCGACGAATTCCTGTTCGCCGGCTTCGTGCGCCGCGACCACGTGCGGCTCACGAAGGCGGTGACGAACGATCTCGAGGTGCCGGCCGAAGCCGATTTCGTGATCGAGGGATACATCGATCCCGCGGAGCCGCTGGTGCGCGAGGGGCCGTTCGGCGACCACACCGGCTTCTACTCGCTGGCCGATGCGTACCCGCAGGTGCACGTCACCGCGATCACGATGCGGCGCCGTCCGGTCTTCCCGGCCACGATCGTCGGCCGTCCGCCGATGGAGGACTACTACCTCGGCCACGCCACGGAGCGGATCTTCCTGCCGCTGCTCAAGCTGACGGTGCCCGAGATCGTGGATTACCACATGCCCGCCGAGGGGATCTTTCACAATCTCGTATTCGTGTCCATCGACAAGCATCATCCCGGGCAGGCGCAGAAGGTGATGAATGCGCTGTGGGGGCAGGGGCTGATGTCGCTGGCCAAGGTGCTCGTGGTGGTGGACCGGTGGGTGGACGTGCAGGACCCGCAGCAGGCGTGGTGGGTGGCGCTGAACAATCTGGATCCGGAGCGCGACGCGCGATTCACGATGGGGCCCGTGGACGTGCTGGACCACTCGAGCCGCACGTTCACCTATGGGTCAAAGATGGGACTCGACGGCACGCGCAAGCTGCCGGAGGAAGGGTTCACGCGCGATTGGCCGAAGGTGATCGAGATGGACGCCGGCACGAAGCGGAAGGTGGACGCGATGTGGGACCGGCTGGGGCTGCCGTGGCGATGAGCGCGCGCGAGGGACAGACCTTCGCCCACCGCGGGTCGCGCGTGATCGCCTACGTGAACCTGGTGAAGCTGCCCCACACCGTGTTCGCGCTGCCGTTCGCGCTGGTGGGGGTGATTCTGGCGTCGTACCGGCGGACGCTCCACCTCGAGCAGGTGCTCTGGGTGGTGGTGGCGTTCACGGCGGCCCGCTTCGCGGCGATGGCGTTCAATCGCATCGCAGACCGCGAATACGACGCGCGCAATCCGCGCACGGCGATGCGCGAGATTCCGCGCGGGATCGTGAGCGTGCGCGAGGCGTGGGCGTCGGTGGTCGTGGCGTCGGCGCTGTTCGTCTTCGCGGCGTCGCGGCTCAACGCGCTGTGCTTCGCGCTGTCGCCGGTGGCGCTGCTCTGGGTGTTCTTCTACAGCCACACGAAGCGATTCACCCGGTGGGCGCACCTGGTGCTGGGCGTGGGGACGGCGATCGCGCCCGTGGGAGGATATCTGGCCGTCACCGGCGCGTGGAGCCGCCCCTGGTGGATGCTCGTGGCGCTGGCCGTGGCCGTGATGACGTGGGTGGGCGGCTTCGACGTGTTCTACTCGCTGGCCGACGTGGAATTCGACCGCGCGAATGCGCTGCACTCCCTGCCCAGCCGCGTGGGCGAGGCGCGGGCCATCCGGATCGCGCACGTGCTGCACGCCGTGACGGTGCTCGCGCTCGCGGCGGTGGGACTGGCCACGCACGGCGGCGTGCTGTACTGGGTGGGCGTGGCGCTGGCGGGGACGATCCTGGCTTACGAGCACTCGCTGGTGCGGGCCGACGACCTGTCGAAGCTCGATGCGGCGTTCTTCTCGATGAACGGAATGCTCAGCCTGGCGTTCTTCTTCTTCGTGCTCGTGGAGCGCGTCCGGCCGCTGCTGATGCTGGGCCTGGCGGGAGGGCGCTGATCGTGCCGGCTCCCCGTCCGATCGTCTTCGCGATCACCGGCGCGTCGGGCGCGCCGTACGCGCTGCGCCTGCTCGACCGGCTCGTGGCGGCGCGCCGCCCCGTGCAGCTCATCGTCTCCAGCCATGGGCTGCGGCTGCTGCGCACCGAGACGGCCGTGACCGGCCTCGACGACCTGCGCGCTGCCACGGGGGCGAAGGCGTGGGACCGGTACGTGACGGTGTACGACGACGCGGACCGCGGCGCGGCGCCGGCGTCGGGCTCGGCGCTCAACGCCGGCATGGTGATCTGTCCGTGCTCCATGGGCACCGTCTCGGCGGTGAGCGTGGGCGCGTCGCGGTCGCTGGTGGAACGCGCCGCCGACGTCGCGCTCAAGGAGCGGAGGCCGCTGGTGCTCGTCACGCGCGAGACGCCGCTCTCGGCGATCCATCTCGAGAACATGCTGCGGCTCACGCGGGCCGGCGCGGTGGTGATGCCGGCGGCGCCGGGATTCTACCACCGGCCCCAGCGCATCGACGATCTGGTGGATTTCATCGTGGCCCGCGTGCTCGACCACCTGAACGTGCCGCACGATCTGGTGAAGCGCTGGACGGGCGAACGGGCGAAGCGAGGATCGGGGCGTTGACGCCGCCGGTGCACCTCGTGGGGTTGATTGCCGACACCCACGGGCAGATGCGCCCCGAGGTGTACGCGGCGCTGGCCGGCGTGGAGGTGATCCTGCACGCCGGCGACGTCGGGGCGGGCGTGCTCGAAGAGCTGGAGACGATCGCGCCGGTGCGCGCGGTGTTCGGCAATACGGACCCCCCGGGCGATCCGGCGCTCGCGGCCGCGCTGGACCTCCCGTTCGGCAGCGTGCGCGTGCACGTGAGCCACGGCCACGAATTGGGGAGCCCGACGCCGGACCGGCTGCTGGCCGCCTCCGACGCCGACGTCGTGGTCTACGGACACACGCACCGCCCGCTGCTCGTGAAAGCAGACGGGCGGTGGGTGGTGAATCCAGGTGCAGCTGGGCCGCGGCGGTTCGACATCGAGCCGAGTGTCGCCCGCATGCGTATCTCAGGTCACGACATCCACATCGCGCACGTACCCCTCATTCCCTGAATTCAGCCACCGTCACTTCGCCGTGATGGCGATCTTCTTGCCGCTGGCCTTGGCTTCCTTGGTCTTCGGCAGCGTGACCGTGAGTACTCCGTTCTCGAACGACGCCTTGATCTTGTCCTGATCCACCCCCGTCGGGAACGAGAACGACCGCTCGAAGGCGCCGTAGCTCCGCTCCCAGACGTAGTACTTCTTGTCCTTCTCCGTCTTCGTTTCGGCCTTCTCTCCCTTGATGGTGAGCATCCCGTCTTCGAAGTCGGCCGTCACGTCCTTGGAGACGAGGCCCGGCAGCTCGGCGGTGACGGTGAACTCATCCGGCGACTCGGCGATCTCGACCGCCGGGTTCCACCCCAGCGGCTGCACGAACGAGGGGAGGAGGGGTTCGAAGGCCGGCAGGTTGAATGCCTTGCGCAGCCGGTTCTGCATCTCGTCCAGGTCACGCGTGAGCGTCGAGACGAACGGGATCCGCGTGGTCGGGGCCCGTGTGACGTTGGTGTTCGGCATGGAAGCCTCCTGCTTGGTGCTGCGAGAAGTGAGCCTGCCGGATCCCAAACCGCGGTCCGGCCCGCCTCGGCGCGCGCTCATACCCGCCCTGGCGCGGGGTAGCGCGAGTGAGGCGCAAACACGTACGTGCGCCGGGTCAGGCGGTGGTCCGCGACCGCCGTCGCGATGTCGAGCGCACTGAGGATTCCGGCGAGATGGCCCGCGTCGAGGACGAGGAGCCGGTGAATCTCGGCCCGCCGCATGAAGTCGGCGGCCGTCTCGACGGTCGCATCGGGAGGAACGGAAAACACGACGTGCGTCATCGCCTCGCTCACCGTGTGCTCCGAGAGCACGTCCCACTCGCGCCGGTCCACGTTCCGCATCCGCTCGACGATGTCGGCGACGTCTCCCGCGGCGGCATCGGAATAGAACGCGGCAACGGCTTCCAAATCGTCGTCGTCGCCCTCGATGTCGCGCGCCCGCTCGTCGGGTGGCACCCCGGGGGTGTTCGCGATGAAATCCACGATGTCGGAGACCGACAGGACACCCAGCACCGTACTGCCGCTGACCACCGGTGCGCCCGAGATGTGTGAACCGGAGAGACGTTCGGCGGCCTCGCGCAGGGTCAGATCGGGCCCCAGGGTAATGGGGTCTGCGGTCATGATCTCGCGGACCTTGAGCATCCCTTCCTCCTCGATGCCGGACAACGTACGGATCGAGGCGTCGCGCGTCTGTCGGCGAATCGGACCGGGTTTGTCCGGCGCGCGCCGACGCGGGACGTGCGGGATTACCGGGCGGCCGGTTTCCGCGTGTGCGTCAATTCACCCGGCCGCGTGCGGAACCAGCTCGAGAGCAGCATCAGCTCGTCGATCTCGTGCGTCGGGATTCGCGCGCCGGCCGGCTCGGCGGTGCTGAACACCTGATCGGCCAGCGCAGCGAACGCGCGGCGCTCGCTACGCGTTCGCGGAGCCGGCGCCTCCCCGCGCACGCGGCCGCGGCGGATGAGATACATGCGATCATCGCCGTCCACGCCCGCCACGCGATACACGAACGAGAGGGATTCGATCGCGAATCGCAGCCGCTCGAACTGCGCGCGCAGCGCCGCCAGCCGCGCCAGCTTGTCGCGCAGCGACGCGGCGCGTTCGAACTCCAGCCGCTCCGCGCTCGCCTCCATGTCGCGCTGCAGCGTCTCCAGCGGCCCGTCGCTCCGGCCGTCGAGGAAGGCCCGCGCGTGGCGCACCCGCTCGGCGTAGGCGGATGCCGTACAGGCGCCGGCGCACGGGCCGAGGCAGCGCCCGATCTCGAGCCGGATGCATCCCGGCGTGCGCGCCGGCCCCGCGAACAGCTCCGCCTGGTCGGCGTACACGACGCGCTGCGTGAGGCGGCAGTCGCGGAGTCCGAGCACGTCGCTCAGCTCGCGGAGCGACTCCTCGAGACGGCGCGCGCCGTGAAACGGCCCGTAGTACACGGCGCTGTCATCGCCGCTGGGGCCGCGGACGGCGAGCAGCTTGGGCGCGGCGCCGCCGGTGAGCTTGATGAACGCGAAGTGCCGGGCGTCGCGCTTCATGGCGACGTTCAGCCGCGGGCGAAAGCGCTTGATGGCGCGCATCTCGGCGAGGAGCGACGCGAATTCGCTGGGCACGTAGTCCCACTCGATGGACGCGGCCTCCCGAACGATGCGGGCCGCCTTCTCCTCGGGAAACGCGGCGCGGAAGTAACTGAGCAGCCGCGTGCGCAGCCGCTTCGACTTCCCGACGTAGACCACTTCGCCGTCCTCGGCGATCATGCGGTAGACCCCCGGCCGGTCGGCGGCATTGGCGCGCACGTGCTCGCGCATGGTCCGGAGGCCGGACGGGGAGGTGCGCCGGGGCGCGAGCGCTAGTGCTGGCAGCGCGCACACAGGACCGTACTCCTTCCATCGATGGCGTGCGTGCCCACGAGGCGTGTCCCGCAGCGAGGGCAGGGGAGGCCGGCGCGCCCGTACACCGCGAGCTGCTCGGCGAATCCGCCGGCGCGGCCGCCGGCGTCGCGATAGTCGCGGAAGCTGGTGCCGCGCGCGTCGATCGATTCGCGCAGCACGGCGGTGAGCGCGCCGTGCAGCGACGCGGCCTCGCCGGGCGCGAGCGTGCGCGCGGCGCGGGAGGGATCGATCCCCGCCCGCCAGAGCGCTTCGTTCGCGTAGATGTTGCCGATGCCCGCAATGCGCCGCTGATCCATGAGCACCTTCTTCACCGCCTGCCGGCTTCCCCGAAGAAGTCCCGATAGTTCACCCGGACCGAACTCCGGGTCAAGGGGCTCGGCGCCCAGGCCGCCGACGTAGCGGTCGAACCGTGCGGGCGCCATGAGCGCGACGGTGCCGAGGCGCCGGATGTCGCGATAGATGAGGGCGCGCCCGTCGTCGAGCGTGAACCGCACGGCGGCGTACTGGCGCTCCCGTTCGTCGAGCTGGCCGGTGTCGAGCAGCAACGCGCCGGTGAAGCGGGGCTGCACGACGAGGCGGTCGCCGGTGGAGAGGTCGAGCACGACGAGTTTGGCGCGGCGCCAGCAGCGCGCGATGCGCGCCCCGGTGACGCGGCGCCGGAGCGCCATGGCCCCGATCTCCCGCAACACGTCGGGATGGGGCACGCCCACGGCGGCAATGGTGGCTCCGGTCGCCAGCCGATCGAGTTCCCGGGCGATGGTCTCGGTTTCGGGAAGCTCAGGCACCGCGGGCCCGTTCGCGCCACCCGATATCGTCGCGGTACTGCTTGCCGGCGAACCGCACCTGGCCCGCGACGTCGGCGCTCACACGCTGGGCGTCCGCGAAACTGGCGCCCAGTCCCGTGACGGCGAGAACGCGCCCGCCCGCGGTGACCAGTGCATTGCCTTCGCGCCGAGTGCCGGCGTGAAAGACGATCGCGTCGGGGCGGGACGGGGGGAGCGTGATCGGATCGCCGCTGTGCGGACTGGCCGGATACCCGGCGGCGGCGAGCACCGTGGTCACCGCATAGCCGTGCCGGCGACAGGACGCGCCCGCCGGAATTCCCTCTCCCCGCGCGATCGAGAGCATCACGCCTGCCAGCGAGGGAGCGACGTCCGCCACGGGAAGGACCGCCTGCGTTTCGGGATCGCCGAACCGGCAGTTGAATTCGACGACCCTGGGACCGTCCGCGGTGATCATGAGGCCGGCGTACAGCAGGCCGGTGAAGGGACGGCCCCGATCGCGCATCGTCCGGAGCGTCGGACGCAGAATGTCGAATTCCACCTGGTGCAGCAGCTCGCGATCGTCGTGCGAAACCCGGCCCAACCGGGCGCCGAGCGAGACCGGCGCATACGCGCCCATGCCACCCGTGTTGGGACCGCGGTCGCCGGCGAGCAGCCGCTTGTGGTCCTGCGCCGGCACGAGCGGGAGCACGGCCTCCCCGTCGGTGAGGGCGAGCACCGATACCTCCTCGCCCTCCATGAACTCTTCCACGAGCACCTGGTGCCCGCTCTCGCCGAAGACGTTGCCCACCAGCATCGACTCGATGGCGTCGTCGGCCTGCGCGATCGTCTCGCACACGATCACGCCCTTGCCGGCGGCGAGCCCCGACGCCTTGATCACGACGGGCGCGCCGAACTCGCGCGCGCACGCCCTGGCTTCATCCACCGAAGTGAAGGTGCGGGCGGCGGCGGTGGGCACGCCGGCGTCGAGCATGATCTGCTTCGCGAAGGCCTTGGAGGTCTCGATCTCCGCGGCGGCCTGCGTCGGCCCGAACGCCGCGACGCCCGCGTCGCGCAACCGGTCCACGAGGCCTTCGGCCAGCGGCGCCTCGGGCCCCACGACCACCAGGTGGACGGCGCGCTCCACGGCCAGCTCGACGAGGCGGCCGATGTCCGTGGCCGCGACGGGCACGCACTCGGCGAGCTCGGCGATGCCCGGGTTGCCCGGCGCGGCGATGAGGTCGATGGATGGATCGTCCTGCTTGAACTTCCAGGCGAGGGCGTGCTCCCGGCCCCCGCCGCCCACCAGCAGCAGCTTCATCTCGATCCGCGCCAGGCTTCGTTGAATGCGTCCTTCGCCCGCGAGAAGACGTCACCCACCTGGCGGAAGGCGGAGCGCGTCTGGTCGCCGTAGTAACCCGCGGCCTCGGCGAAGTCCTCGCTGAGCGGGCGATCCTCGGCGCCGCGCCGCTGGTACGTGCCGCCGACGATCGCGTCGTAGGCGCCGCTCCGGTGCCACTGGAGCAGCTCCGAGGCGCGGACGGTGTTGAACGGGTGATCGCGGAATGCCGTGTTGAGCACCTTGAACACCGTGTCCCAGGCGTTGCCGCCGGTTTCATACTCTTCCGCCTGGCGCATGAACTCCTCGAGACTGGCTTCGTCGCCGGCCGGGGCGTTGCCGCCGGCGAGCTTCATGAAGCCCCGCATGGCGACATCCAGGTCCTGCGTGCCGAGGAGCCCGGCGCGGTCGGACGACAGCTCGCTCTTGCGGTACCACTCGAGGAGCGCGAGCTGGAAGGGGAGCAGCGCGACGCCGGCGAGGAAGGGCAGGTTGTTGATGCCCACCGTGAGGATGATGATGGCGATCGTGCGGTAGGTGGTGTGCCCGCTCATGATGTGGCCCAGCTCGTGCGCGAGGATGAAGCGCTGCTCCTCGTCGTCGAGCATTCC
The DNA here is from genome assembly GCA_036393095.1 of Gemmatimonadaceae bacterium. GTDB lineage: Bacteria > Gemmatimonadota > Gemmatimonadetes > Gemmatimonadales > Gemmatimonadaceae > JAGWRI01. Next base: position 42,714 of record DASVWS010000116.1, read on the forward strand.
GAGCGTGGCCGAATTGATGACGACGAACGGATCGTCGAAGCCGACGGCTCCCGCATTCACGAACGGCGTCTGCGTGACGTAGAGCTGCGGCCGCGTGGGCCAGTCGAGGGTCTCGAGCACCTCGGTCCACATGGCGTTGAGCCTGGGCCGCTGGTGTTCCGACACCCGGACCGCGTTGGCCAGGAAGAGCTGGCGGATGCCGCGCTCGCCGAAGAACGAGGCCACCTTGCGCACGACTTCGTCGAAGCCGGGGATGGAGCGCAGCGTGTTGAGCGCGGCCCGGTCGGCGGGGTGTTCCCAGGCGCGCGAGGAGATTTGAAGCAGCGGAGTGCGTGGCATAGGTCAGACGCGGAAGAAGGAGAGCCGAAAGAGGGGGTGGCCGGGAGGCGCGCCCTCTCGCGAAGATCGTCCTCAGCCCCTACGGGGCACCTATCACGCGGGTGTCGCGGCGGCGGACCTGGCCGCGCGCCCGCGCGCGGCGTTTCCGGCGCGTTCGGGCAAACCCTCGAATGCGCGCTCGAGATCGGCCAGCAGGTCGCCCACGTCCTCGACCCCGCACGAGAGCCGGATGAGCCCGTCGGTGATGCCGAGGGCAGCCCGCCGCTCCGGTTCCACCGAGGCGTGGGTCATCGACGCCGGGTGGCTGATGAGCGACTCCACGCCGCCCAGCGACTCGGCAAGGGAGAACAGGCGGACGCGTCCGAGCACGTGCGCGGCGCGCTCGTGCGTGCCCATCTCCACGCTCATCATGCCGCCGAAGCCCGTCATCTGGCGCTTGGCCAGCTCGTGCTGCGGGTGCGTGGGCAGGCCGATGTAGTTCACCTGCTCGGGGCCAAGCTGCTCGGCGAGCCAGCCGGCGACGGCGCGTCCGTTGGCATCGTGGCGCGGCATGCGCAGGTGCAGGGTCTTGGTGCCGCGCAGGGCGAGCCAGCAGTCGAGCGGGCCGGGCACGGCGCCGGCGGCGTTCTGGATGAAGTTGAGCCGGTCGGCCAGCGCATCGTCGTTGCACAGGGCAATGCCACCCACCATGTCGCTGTGGCCGTTCAGGTACTTCGTCGTTGAATGGAAGACGATGTCGGCGCCGAGCCTGAACGGCTGCTGGAAGAAGGGCGACGCGAAGGTGTTGTCGACGATCATCAACGCACCGGCCTTGCGGGCGATCTGTCCGACCGCCGCGAGGTCGGTGAGACGCATCAGCGGGTTGGTGGGGGTTTCCACCACGATGGCGCGGGTGGACGGCGTCATCGCGTCGGCGACCCGCTGCGGATCGCGAGTGTCGACGTAGCTGAACCTGAGCCCCATGGGCTGGAGGATCTTGTCGAACAGGCGGAAGGTGCCGCCGTACACATTCTCGCCGCAGACGATGTGGTCGCCTTCGCGGAACAGCTTCATGATCGAGTCCACGCATCCCAGTCCGCTGGAGAAGGCGAATCCGTGGCGGGCGCCTTCGAGCGAGGCAACGTTCCGTTCGAGCGCTTCACGCGTGGGGTTCTTGCCCCGCGCATATTCGTAGCCCTTATTCTGTCCGAGGGCATCCTGTACGTAGGTGGACGTCAGGTAGACGGGCGTCATGATGGCGCCCGCCAGCGGTTCCGGCCGTTGGCCAGCGTGGATTGCGCGGGTGGCAAACCCGGCCGTGAGGTCGTCGTCGAAGGCGCGCGTCATGCCGATACTCGAAGAGTGGGTGGAGTATGCAAGATAACGGTGCTTCGCGGACCCGGCGAGCCGAGAGCGCCGCCGGCGGGCGGGGAGACGAAATGACCGGTGCCGGACGCGCGTCGTGCCTGATCGTCGACGACGAAGCGCCGCTTCGCCAGGTGCTCGTGCACCTGATGCGGGGCGACGGATTCGCGTGCGGCGAGGCGGGCAACGGGCGCGAAGCCCTGGAGTACCTCGCGGCGCACCCGGTGACGCTCGTGATCTCGGACCTCCGGATGCCCGAGATGGACGGCGTGGAGCTGCTGCGTGAAATCCGCGCGCGCTATCCGGACACCGCGGTGATGCTCCTGACGGCCGTGGCCGACGTGGACATGGCCGTCAAGTGCCTGGCCATGGGCGCGATGGACTACCTGACGAAGCCGTTCCATCTGCAGGAGGTGCGGGCGCGCGTGCAGAAAGCGCTGGAGCGGCGCAGTCTCGTGATCGAGAACCGCGACTACCAGGGGCGGCTGGAAGAGCGCGTGCAGGCGCAGGCCCGCCAGCTCGAGGCGCTCTTCCTCACCGGCATCCAGTCGCTCGCCGAAGCGCTCGAGGTGAAGGATCCGTACACGCGCGGCCACTCGATGCGCGTGAGCCACTACGCGAGCGTCATCGCCCGCACGCTGCAGCTCGGCGACGACATGATCTATCAGATCGAGCTCGGGGGCCACGTGCACGACCTCGGAAAGATCGGCGTGCGCGAAGCGGTGCTGAACAAGCGCGGCCGTCTCACGCCGGAAGAGTACGAGCACATCATGATCCATCCGGTGGTCGGTTGGCGCATTCTCGCGCCGCTGCTCGGCGACGCGCCGGTGGCGCTGAACATCGTGCGGTCGCACCACGAGCGCCTGGACGGCAGCGGCGTGCCCGACCGGCTGAGCGGGCGGGCGATTCCCCTGGAAGCGCGCATCGCCGCGGCGGCCGACGCCATCGACGCCATGACCAGCGGCCGGCCCTACCGCAAAGCGGAGCTCACGCTCGACGGCGCGGTGGCCGAGCTGCGCAGCAACGTCGGCAACCAGTTCGACGCGGACGTGGTGGATGCCGTCGCCCAGGCCGTGGCGTCGGGCGTGCTGACGCTGCTGGACCCGGGCGCGTCGACGCGCGCGATCGCTGCCCGCTGACGGGCGGAGCGCCGCGCGAACGCGCTATCGCGGCGGCTGCGAGGCGTCGGTGACGGAAATCTCCGCCGGCTGCTTGTAGCTGCTCAACCGGTGCTCGCACCAGGCGCGCACCTGGTCGACGGTCGCGGCGCCGCGCACCTCCAGCGCGATGTCGTGCTCGCGCGCCGGTTGGGGAACGGGCCGCACGACGACGTCGTCCACGCCGGCCAGCTCCATGACTGCGCGACGGATCTCCGCGGGGTAGATGTTGAACCCGTTGCGCGTGAACATCGGCTTGAGCACGCCATCGAAGACGACCGTGCCGTCGGCGTTCATTGTGCCGCCGTCGCCGGTGTAGAGCCACCGGTCGCGGACGGCGAGGCCGCCGGAGGCTCCGCCCAGATAGCCGCGGAACACGTTGTCGCCGCGCACGCAGATTTCACCCGGCGCGCCGCGCGCAAGTTCGGCGGTGAGCGCGCCGTTCCCGGCGAGCGGTGCGCGCACGGTCACCTCCACGCCGGGGAAGGGCACGCCCAACGTGCCCCGTGCGTTCGGCCGGTCCACGCGGTTGAAGAGGCACACCGGCGCGGCCTCGGTGAGCCCGTAGCCCTGGCGCAGCTCCACGCCGGTCGCGTCGAACCACCGGTCCTGCAGCTCGCGCCCCAGCGGCGCGCCCCCACAGATGCACAGCCGGAGCGCGCCGATGCCGCCTCCCCGCCGTTCGATCGCGGCGAGCAGCGAGTGGAAGACCGCCGGCACTCCCACCAACTCGGTAATCGTGCCGCCCGCGAGCAGCTCGGCGGCGCGCGGCGGGGCGTAGCGGTCCATGGTCGTGACGCGGGCGCCGGCGAAGAGCGGGGCCATGGCGGTGACCGTGAGGCCGAACAGGTGGGAGAAGGGCAGCAGGGCGAGCACGTGGTCGTCGGCAGTGTTGGCGGCCGCTTCCACGGTGCTCCGCGCATTGGCGATCAGGTTCCGGTGCGAGAGCACGGCGGCGAGCGGGCGCCCGGCCATGGCCGAGGTGAAGACCACGGCCGCCTCTTCGTCGCGGCCCGGCACGTCGCGCTCGCCCTCGATGGCGAGCCCGTGGTGATTGCCCAGATCGACGTCGCGGGTGGCGCCGGCGTCCACGTAGCGCGCCGAATGCGGTGCGTCGTCGAGCAGCACGAGGGGGAGGTCGCCGGCGACGCGGGCGGCGAGGGGCGTCACCGTGAACACGGCGCCGACATCGGCCTCGCGCAGCTGGGCGGCGATCTCGAGTGGCGACGCGAGCGGGTTGACGAGCACGGCGCCGCGCCCGTCGCTCGCCGCCAGCGCGGTGAGGAACGCCGGCGAGGCGGGGAGCAGGATCGCCGAGCGGCGTCCGCTGAGCGCGCGAACCAGCGGGGCGCAGCGCTGCAGCAGCGTCACTCCCGCGGCCACGAGCTGCTGTGCTTCGAAGTCGCCCAAGCGCCCGCCGCCGGCGGCCGCAGCGAGAGGGAGCAGCGCGAGCGGATCGCTCACGACGCTAGAGGTTGAAGCGCGCCATCGATTGCCGCAGGCGTTCGGCGATGGACGCGAGGTGCTGGCTGGACTGCACGACGGCGCCCATGGACTCGGTCTGCTGTTCCACGACGCCGCTCATCTCCTGCGCCGTGCCCGCGTTCTGCTCGGCAGCCAGTGCCAGTTCTTCGATCTCCCGCGCCAGCGCGGCGGCGTCGTCGCGCTGGGCTTCCGCGGACGCGACGATCAGATCCACGGCGCGGCGGCTCGCCTCGATCTCCTGGCCGATCTGCGTGAGGGCGCCGGACGAGGCGCGGATGACGCCCTCCCCGACGGCGACGCGGTCGGTGACCTGCGCGATCTGCTCCTCCGTGCGGATGGCGACGCCGCGGATCTCGGCGGCCAGCGTGCGGATGTTGTCGAGGGCGGCCGCGGTCTGGCTGGCGAGCTTGCGCACCTCGTCGGCGACGACGGCGAAGCCCTTGCCGTGCTCGCCGGCGCGCGCCGCTTCGATGGCCGCATTGAGCGCGAGCAGGTTCGTCTGCTTGGCGATCGCGGCGATGGTTTCGGTGATCTTGCCGATGCGCTGCGATTTCTCGCCGAGCTCGACGACGGCCGGCACGGCGTCGCGGGTCACCGCGGCGATCGCGCTCATGCTTTCCAGCGCCTGGCCGGCGGCCGCGACGCCCCGCGTGGCCGAACGGGCCACCACGTCGGAGGCGTTCTGCGCGTTGCGTGCGTGGCCGGCGACGGTGAAGGCGCGGTCGGCCACGCGCGTGGAGCCGGCGGTGGCGGACTTGACGTTGCGGGTCTGCGCGACGGTGGCTTCGGCGATGGCGCGCGCCGCGCCCGAGACGAGCTCGGTGCCCGCGGTCATCTCTTCGGCGCTCGCGGCGAGCTGCTCGGCGGTGGCGGCCACCTCGCTCGCCCCGCTGTCGAGCTGGAGGAGCAGGTTGCGCAGCCCCACCGTCATCTGGCGCACGGACTCGGCCATGGCCCCGATCTCGTCGGACGCGGCGTAGTCGAGGGGATGCCGCAGCTGGCCGGTGGCGATGGCGTCGGTGTGCTGCGTGACCTCGGCCAGCCCGCGCGTCAGGCGCGCCGCGCCCCAGTAGGCGAGGCCGAGCGCGAGCAGCAACGCGACGAGCGGGAAGGGCGCCGACCGGAGCAGCTGCCAGCGCAGGTCGCTCAGGAACTGGTCGGCGGTGAGCGTGGCGACGATGAATCCGGCGTTCGTGCCGTCGTCGCGGCGCACCGGTACTTCGGCGGAGAGCACCGAGCCCTGATCGGCGGCGTACACGCCGGTGTAGGCCTCGTGTCCCACCGCCATGCTGTCGACGAGGCCGGGCGGCGAGATCCAGGGGAGGCGGTATTGCGGCTGGCCCGGCTGCCACGACGAATGCACGAGCACGCGCCAGCGGCCGAGGCTGTCGACGCGCACGATCTGCATGCCGTTGAGCAGGTCGCTCTGGCTGGCGCCGTTGGCGAGCCACGCGTGGAGCAGCGCGGCGCGCGTCTCGCGGAAGGCCGGTGTGTCCTGTCCCCGCCTGGCGATCGCGTCCAGCGAGTCCGCGGATACGATGAGCGTGGCGCTCCGGGCAATGCCGAGCAGCCGGTCGCCGTGCACCTTGGCGAGCTGATGCCGGGTGCTGAGGTAGACCGGCGGCATGATGACCGCCAGCGTCAGCACGACGGCCGCGGCACTGATGGCGGCCATCTTGAGGCGAAACGGGAAGCGGATCGCGCCGCGTGTTTCGAGCGGCTCAGTCAGGGGGCCGTCCTCCAGAGCAGGCGGCGAAAAGTTAGGGCGGGCTGCAGAGGGTGTAAAGCGCTGGCGCGGCACGTGCTTTGCGCACCCGACCCGGGAAACTAGCTTAGGTTTTTCCTCAAGGAGGACGCATGGCCCACGACGGGCTGATGGTGAGTGTGTCGGGGATCCGTGGACGGGTGGGCGAGGCGCTCACGCCGGACGTGGTGGCGCGCTACGCCGCGGCGTTCGGCGCCTGGGCGGTGTCGGCCGGCGCTTCGCGAACCGTGGTGCTCGGCCGTGACAGCCGGGTGTCGGGGCCGATGTTCCACCGCATCGCGATGGGCGCCCTGCAGTCGGTCGGGTGCACGGTGATGGACATCGGACTGACGACGACGCCGACCTGCCAGCTGGCGGTGGAGCATCACCACGCGGCGGGCGGGCTGATGCTCTCGGCCAGCCACAATCCCATCGAGTGGAATGCGCTCAAATTCATCGGACCGAGCGGGCTGTTTCTCGAGGCAGCGGAAGGCGCCGCGATGCGGGCGCTCGTCGAGTCGGGCGTGCCGTATGTGACCTGGGACACGTTGGGCGTGGTCGAGCGCGACGAGCGTGCGGTTCCGCGACACATCGAATGCGTCCTTTCGCTCCCATTTGTGGACGTCGATGCCCTGAAACGGCGCCGGTTCAAAGTGGCCCTGGATTGCTGCCGCGGCGCGGGTTCGGTGATCATGCCGGCGCTGCTCGACCGGCTCGGGTGCGTCGTGAGCACGATCAACGCGGAACCCGACGGACGTTTCCCGAGATCGCCGGAACCGGTGGCGGAGAACCTGGGCGAACTGGAACGCTTTGTGCAGGATACCGGGGCGGACGTGGGGTTCGCGGTGGATCCCGACGTGGACCGGTTGGCGATCGTCTCGAACGACGGGCGCGCGATCGGCGAGGACTACACGCTGGCGCTGGCCACGCGCCTGGTGCTGCGGCACCGGCAGGGGCCGGTCGTGACGAACCTGTCGACCAGCCGTGTAGTAGAGGATGCGGCGGTGGCGGGCGGATCCACGCTGGTGCGGGCGCCGGTGGGTGAAGTGAACGTGGCGGTGAAGATGCGCGAGATCGGCGCGGTGGTGGGGGGTGAGGGGAACGGGGGCGTGATTCTGCCGGAGGTGCATCTCGGGCGGGACGCGCCGGTGGGCGCGGCGCTGGTATTGCAGCTGATGCTGGAAGAGGCGCGTCCGCTGGCGGGGATCGTCAACGAGCTGCCGCGGTACGCGATCGTGAAGGACAAGCTGGACCGGCCGAACGCGAGTCTCGAGACGGTGTACGGCGCGCTGTGCGCGGCGTTCCCCGATGCCGAGGCCGACATGCAGGACGGGTTGCGGTTGGGATGGAAGGACCGGTGGGTGCACGTGCGCCCGTCGGGGACGGAGCCGATCGTGCGGGTGATTGCCGAAGCGCCGACGGAAGCGGAGGCGCGGGATCTCGTACGACAGGCGCGGGCGCCGGTGGACGCGCTCGTTGGCCAATAACGAGGACGAACTCGTATGTGCGGAATCGTCGGATATGTCGGGCCGCGGATCGCGACGCCCATGCTGATCGAGGGGCTCAAGCGGATGGAGTATCGCGGGTACGATTCCGCGGGGGTGGCGCTGCTCGGCGACAACGGCGTGGGGATGCGCCGCGCCAAGGGGAAGATCGCGGCGCTCGAGACGACGGTGGCGGCGCGGCCGATCGACGGGACGGTGGGCATCGGCCACACGCGGTGGGCCACGCACGGGGCGCCGAGCGAGAAGAACGCGCATCCGCAGCGTGACTGCAGCAACACGATCGCCGTGGTCCACAACGGCATCATCGAGAACTACAGCATTCTGCGGCAGCGGCTCATCGACACCGGCCACGTCTTCAAGTCCGACACCGACACCGAAGTGCTGGCGCATCTCATCGAGGAGGCGCTGGACGGGAACCTCGAGGAAGCGGTGATGGCCGCCCTCAACCTGGTGGAGGGGACGTATGGCATCGCGGTGATCTCGAGCCGCGATCCGGACAAGATCGTGGTGGCGCGCAACGGCAGCCCGCTGCTCATCGGGCTGGGCGAGGGGGAGAACTACGTGGCCAGCGACGTGGCCGCGATTCTGCAGCACACGCGCCAGGTGGTTTACCTGGACGACGGCGAGATGGCGGTGCTCACGCGCGACGGGTACCGCGTGTTCGACCTCGACGCCAACGACGTGACGAAGGGCGTGAACCTCATCGACTGGGACCTCGAGCAGATCGAGAAGGGCGGGTTCGAGCACTTCATGCTCAAGGAGATCTTCGAGCAGCCGGCGACGATCCAGAACACGATGCGCGGGCGGCTGGTGACCGAGGAAGGGTTCTCGAAGCTCGGCGGCCTGAACCTGTCGAAGAGCGAGATGCTCGATCTCCAGCACATCATCATCACGGCGTGCGGCACGAGCTGGCACTCGGCGCTCATCGGGAAGTTGATGATCGAGGATCTGGCGCGGATCCGCTGCGAGGTGGAGTACGCGTCGGAGTTCCGGTACCGCAACCCGATCGTGGACGAGAAATCGCTCTGCGTGGTGATCTCGCAGTCGGGGGAGACGGCGGACACGCTGGCGGCGATGCGCGAAGCGAAGCGCCGCGGGGCGAAGACGCTGGGGCTGGTGAACGTGGTGGGCTCGACGATCGCGCGCGAGGACGACGGGGGGATCTATCTCCACGCCGGTCCCGAAATCGGCGTGGCGTCCACGAAGGCGTTCACGAGCCAGGTGATCGCGCTCGCGCTGCTGACACTGAAGCTGGCGCGGTTGCGGCAGCTCTCGGTAGAGAAGGGGCGCGAGATCGCGCAGGCGATGGAAGTGCTGCCCGCGCAGGTGCAGGCGATCCTGGACCGCGCACCGGAGATCGAGAAGATCGCCGAGCGGTTCCGGGACGCGTCGAATTTCCTGTACCTCGGCCGCGGCTACAACTTCCCGGTGGCACTCGAGGGCGCGCTGAAGCTCAAGGAGATCAGCTACATCCACGCCGAGGGATATCCGGCGGCGGAGATGAAGCACGGGCCGATCGCGCTCATCGACGAGAACATGCCGGTGGTGTTCATCGCGCCGCACGACAGCGTGTTCGAGAAGGTGGTCTCGAACATCAGCGAGGTGAAGGCGCGCGGCGGCCGCGTCATCGTGATCACGAGCCGCGACGAGCCGAGCCTGGCGGGCAAGATCGACTTCGAGATCCGCATTCCCGAGACGATCGACATGCTGTACCCGGTGCTGGCCGTGATTCCGCTGCAGCTGCTGGCGTACTACATCGCCGCCAAGCGCGGCCTGAACGTCGACCAGCCGCGCAATCTGGCGAAGAGCGTAACGGTGGAGTGAGGGGCGCCCGGCGCCCCTTCAACCCCTGCCGGGCCGGACGCGCCTCCTCGGACCGCCGCTAACCGCGCCGCGGTCCCACGCATATCTTAGGCTTCGCCGAACCCCCCGGCATCGCCCGCTGCGGTTCCCCATCCCACCGCGCGGCCCGCCACGCTCCCGGCGGGCGCCGCGCCACAGCATCCCGATCCACATGAGACACGGCTTCACGCAGGCCTTCATCGTCGCCGCGGCCGCCCTCGGCCTCGCCACGTCCTCGCTCGCCGCTCAGCAGTCCGTGCTCGAGACGCGCGACCCGCACCAGCAGCAGGATCCGGCGTTCGCCGCGTTCTACAAGGCGTGGACGCACCACGGGAGTCCGCTCGTCGATCACCTGCCGATCGTGGCCGGCATCCCCACGCCGAAGCAGTTCCTGGGCTACTACATCGGTGCGCCCAAGAAGCTCACCTACTACGATCGGATCGTCGCCTACTACCGTGCGCTCGCCAGGGCGACGCCGCGCGTGCAGGTCGAAACCATCGGCCGCTCCGACGAGGGGCGCGAGCTGGTCGTCGTCTGGGTGTCGTCCGAGGAGAACATGAAGCACCTGGCCGAGAACCGCGCGAACCTGGCGAAGATCGCCGATCCGCGCGGGCTCTCCGAGGCCGAGGTGCACGAGCTGATCGCGAAGACGAAGCCGGACTACCACCTCATGGGCGGGCTCCACTCGGGCGAAACGGGCCCATCGGAAATGCTCATGGAGCTGGTCTACCGCCTGGCCACCGAGACGTCGCCGCTCATCGACAGGATCCGGGACAATATCTACGTGTCGGTGACGCCGGCCGCCGAGCCCGACGGGCGCGACCGCAACGTGGACTGGTTCTATCACGGTCTGGATATGCAGGCGGAGTACGGCGCCGCCGATTCCGCGGCCCGCGCCGACAGCCTCCGCGCCGACAGCGCCGCGCACCAGGGCCGCGAAGGCCGCGAGGGTCGCGGTGGGCGTGGCGGGCGCGGGGGGCGCGGGGGGCCGGGCGCGGCGCCGCCGCCGTTCGGCGGACGGTTCGGCGGGCTGGCCGGCCCGCTCCCGTACTGGGGCAAGTACGTCTACCACGACAACAACCGCGACATCAACCTCTCGCAGGTCGAGATGCGCGCCATCACCGACTGGTACTTCACGGCGCACCCGCCGATCCTGCACGACCTGCACGAGGCCGAGGCGCTGATGTACATCTACAGCGGCGGCCCGCCGCAGAATCCGAATCTGGACCCGATCCTGTTCACCGAGCTGCCGTTCTTCGCCAACTACCAGCTCGAGCAGACCACGAAGTACGGCATGCCGGGCGTGTACACGCACGCGTTCATGGATGGCTGGTCGCCCGGGTACCTGGGGTCGGTGGTGTACAATCACAACGGCATGATGGAGATGTACGAGACCGAATCGGGGCACGACATCCCGGCGGACTCGATGGCCGACAGCATCGCGAACGCGAAGCCGCCGGCGCGCGGCGAGGGATTCGGCCGGGGCGCCGGGCCGGCCAGCCCCGGGGGACGCGGCGGTCGAGGCGCGGAAGCGCCTGCCGGCCCCGGCGGCTTCGGGCGCGGGGAGAGTCTTCCCACCGGCGCCGGCGCCGGCCAGCCGCGCGAGTGGTATCGCGGGCTTCCCGTGCCGGCCAACGGCGTGGCCACCTTCACGCGGCGCGACAACACCAACTACATGGAGACGGGCGTGCTGTCGGCGCTCCAGCTCACGTCGATGTTCCCGCAGATGGTGCTCGAAGATTTCTACGTGATGACCAAGCACTCCCTCGACGGGGGGAGCGAGCAGGCGCCGTACGGCTACGTGATTCCGAAGGCCCCGGACATGACCAAGCCGGCCACGCTGGTCAACGTCCTGCGCGCGCAGCACATCGAGGTCGGCGTGCTGCAGCGGCAGACGGTGGTGGGCACCGATACCTTCCCCGCCGGATCGTACGTGGTGAAGCTCGACCAGCCGTACGGGCGGCTCGCGAAGAACCTGCTCGAGAAGCAGATCTTCCCCGACCCGCGGCTCACCACGTACGACGACAGCGGCTGGTCGATGGGCTGGGCGTTCGACGTCCCGGTGAAGGAGATCGAGGACAAGTCGATTCTCGACGCGCCGGTGACGCCGGTAACGGACGCCGTGGTGCGCGGGACGGTGGCCGGCAGCGGATCCGCCGGACTCGCCGTGGCCCATTACGGTTCCAACAACATGATCGCCTTCCGGTACCTGCTGAAGCAGGTCCCGATGCGCGTGGCGGACTCGGCGTTCGCGGCCGGCGGGGTGCGCTTTCCCGCGGGTTCGTTCATCGTCACCGGCTCGGCGGCCCAGCTGGCCGCGGCGCGGCGGATGGTGGATTCGCTCGGCCTCACCGCGGCGGCACTGGCAGCGCTGCCGGGCGTGCCGTCGCACGATGCCAACGTGCCCCGGGTCGCGATCTACTCCCAGTGGAGCGGCACGCAGGACCTGGGGTGGTACCGGTTCACGTTCGACCGATTCCACATTCCATATGACCTGATCTTCAAGGAGCGGCTGGAGCGGGGGAACCTGAAGCAGGACTACGACGTCATCCTCATGGCGGCGCAGAACGTCAATCGCGCGGCGGTGTTCGCGCCGAAGGCGAAGCACCCGCAGCCCTACGAACGGAGCGCCAAGTACCGGTACCTGGGCATGTACGGCTCCACGCCCGACATGAGCGGGGGATTCGGGCAGGCCGGGGTGGACGCGATCGATGCGTTCCTCGACGCCGGCGGCACGCTCATCACCGCCGCCCAGGCGGTGAGCTACCCCATCGACTTCGGCCTCGCGCGGTCATTCGAGGCGCAGAACCCGGCGGGCGTGGTGGCGCAGAAGCCGCTCGTGATGGCCAGGATCACCCGCACCGACAGCCCGATCTTCTACGGCTACCCGTCCGATACGATCCCCATAAAGTTCAACCAGGGCGCGCAGGTGTTCCACGTGGGGCCCGCCGACTCGAGCCGCGTGCTCGCCGAGTACGTGGGCGGCGACTCGGCGGTGCTGAGCGGGCTGATGACCGGAGCCGACCACCTGAAGGATCAGCCGTTCGTGGTGGACATTCCGAACGCACACGACGGCCGCGGCCGGGTGATCATGTTCGCCAACAACCCGATCTACCGGTGGCAGAACCACGGGGAGTTCAACATGGTGTTCAACGCGATCATCAACTGGGACGATCCCACGCCGCCCGGGCGCGCGGCGCCGGCGGGACGGTAGGCGCCGCCGGCAGGCAGCGGGCCGGCCGCGTGTGGCCGGCCCGCGTCAGCCCAGGCGCCGCCGCGCCAGCTCCAGCAGCCGGTTCAGTCGATACGGCTTCTGGAGGAAGTTCTCGCCGTCGACCAGCGGCGGGTCGCACCCCGCGATCTCGGCGCTGTAGCCGCTCGTGAACAGCACCTTGAGGCCGGGCTCGTCGGCCTGCAGGCGCTGCGCGAGATCACGGCCGCTCACCCCGCCCGGCATGACGAGGTCGGTCATCAGCAGTCCGATCTCGCGGCGGTGCTGCTCCCACACTTCCAGCGCGCGGACGCCGTTCGCGGCCTGAAGGACGGTGTAGCCCGCGCGCTCGAACGCCGTGCGCGTGAGGTCGCGAACCATCGACTCGTCCTCGACGAGCAGGATGGTTTCCGTGCCGCCGCGGGGTTCGGTTTCTGCCGCCGCGGCGGCCGCCGCGGCGTCGGCCGCCTCCATGATCGGGAAGAGGATCCGGAAGGTGGTGCCCTCGCCGACGCGGCTGGCCGCGGTGACGGCGCCGCCGTGCTGCTTCACGATGCCGAACACGGTGGCGAGGCCGAGCCCGGTGCCGCGTCCCGGTTCCTTGGTGGTGAAGAAGGGTTCGAAGATGCGGGGGAGCACGTCGGGCGCGATGCCGCGCCCCGTATCGGCCACCGTGAGCCGCGCGTAGCGGCCCGGCGAGAGCGCCGGGCCGGGGTCCGCGCCATCCGGCGCCACCGTCTCGACGCCCGTCTCGATGCGGAGGCGCCCGCCGCCGGCCATCGCATCGCGCGCGTTCACGACGAGGTTCAGCAGCACCTGTTCGAGCATGCCGGGGTCTGCCCAGACGTCGAGGGGCGTCCGGTGCAGGGCCAGCTGCACCGACACGTCCTCGCCGACGATCCGGCGCAGCATGCTCACGAGATTGCTCACGGTCTCGTTGAGGTCGAGACGGCGCGGCTGCAGCACCTGATGCTGGCTGAACGCGAGCAGCTGGCGCGTGAGCGCCGCCGCCCGGTCGGCCGACGACCGGATCTCGCCGATGGCATGGCGGACGTCGGCGGGCAGGTCGTCGCGCGCCGCGGCGAGATCCGTTTCCAGGATGACGGCGGCGAGGATGTTGTTGAAGTCGTGGGCGATGCCGCCGGCCAGCTGCCCCACGGCCTCCATCTTCTGCGACTGGCGGAGCTGCGCTTCCAGATTGCGCTGCTCGGTGATGTCGCGCGCCGTGCCGACGATGCGGTAGACGACGCCGTCGGCGTCGCGGAGGGGAAGCCCGCGGTCGTGCACCCAGCGGACGGCGCCGTCCGGCCGCCGGATGCGATATGTGATGTTGTATTCGCCGCGCGTCGCGAAGGCGGCGAATTCGCGCAGGACGCGCTCCCGGTCCTCGGGCACGATGCTGTCGCGCCAGTGGTTCGGATTGTGATAGGCTTCGTTGCTGCTCAGGCCCCAGACCTGCTCGAAGGCGCGGTTGACGTACAGCACGCGGTTGGCCACGGGGTCGAGGATCCAGAAGACCTCATCGATGTGCTCGGCGAGCTCGCGGAAGCGCTGCTCGCTGTCGCGCAGCGCGTCCACGGCGCGCCGCCGCTCCGCCTCCCGGCGGTCGAGCTCGAGCGCGAATCCGATGTCGAGGGCGAGCTTGTCGAGCAGCGCCATCTCCTCCTCGCCGAATACGCCGAGCTCGTCGGCGTAGAGGTTGAAGACGCCGACGACGCGTCCGTCGACCTTGAGCGGGAACGATCCCGACGACCGGTACCCGCGGCGGAGGGCTTCGGCGGCCCACGGCCGGAACGCCGGGTCGTGCGCGATGTCGGCGCAGATGCGATGCTCGCCGGAGAAGATGGCCTGGGCCGACGGCCCGGAGCTCCGGACGTCGTCGCGCAGGTCGATGTTCACGAAATCGAGATATCCGTCGACGAATCCGGCGGAGGCGGCCGGCCGCAGGAGGGGGGCGTCGTCCTCGAGCATGCCGATCCACGCCATGCGGAAGTCGCCCCGCTCGACGGCGATCCGGCAGACCGCGTCCAGCATCGCCTGCGCGTCGCGCTCGCGGACGATCATCTGATTCGTGTCGCTGAGCACCGCGTACACGCGATTGAGGTAGCGGACGCGCAGCTCGGCGGCGCGCCGCTCGCTCACGTCCTGAATGATGGAGCAGAGCGAATCGAAGGAACCGTCGGGCCGTCGAATCACCCGGGCCGCCAGGCTGGCCCACACGACGCTGCCGTCCTTGCGGATGAACCGCTTGTCGAGCGTGTAGGAATCGATCTCGCCGGCCAGCACGCGCTCGAGCGACGCGATGTTGAACGCCACGTCGTCGGGGTGCGTGACGGCGGTCCAGGGCAGTTGCAGCAACTCCTCGCGGGAGTAGCCCAGCATCTCGCACAGCCGGTCGTTGACCTCGATCCATTCCCGCTTCGCCGACGAGACGGCGATGCCGGCGAGCGGCAGCTCGAAATAGCTGCGGAACCGCGCCTCGGACGCGGCCAGCGCCTGCCCGGCGCGGCGGCGTTCGGTGATGTCGCGGGCGATCGTCGACTCGCCGATGACGCGGCCGTCCGCGTCGGTGAGGGGGGCGATCGTGATCTCGACCGGGATGACGGCGCCGTCCTTGCGGCGCCGCATGACCTCCAGGCGGCGAACCGGCCCGGCGCCCGGACCGTCGCGAACCGGCGCCGCATGTTCGCGGCGTGATTCCGGCGGGTCGAGCGTGGCGGCCGGCCGGCCGATCATCTCGGCGGCGGAGTACCCGAACAGGGCTTCGGCGCCGGCGTTCCACGAAATCACCGACCCGTCGAGGTCGGCGGCATAGATCGCGTCTCCGGCCGACCGCACGATGGCCGCGTGGAGCGCTTCGGTCGCCTCGATGGAGGGGGGCTGATCCATGCGATGGTCCGAGACTCGATGGGAGACGTTGCGCTGGTGGCGGCGCGCCTACGTGAGGATTGCCGAGGGCCGCGGGGAACGCCGCCCGCTCACCGCGGACGGACCGGACCCGCAATATAGCATCGACGGCTACTCGGCGCGGATCGCCGTCGTCGGGTCGATGCGCGCGGCCCGGCGCGCCGGCAGGTACGTCGCGGCGAGCGCGGCGGCCGCCAGGACCAGCGTGACGACGACGAACGTGGCGGGATCGGTGGCCGTGGTCTGGAACAGCATCGCGCGCAGCAACCGCGTGGCCAGGAGGGCGCCGGCCAGCCCCACGGCGGCGCCGAGCGTCACGAACAGGATGCCGTCGCGCAGCACGAGGCGGATGACGCTCCCATGGCCGGCGCCGAGGGCGATGCGAATGCCGATTTCGCGCGTGCGCTGCGAGACGCCGTAGGCGACGATGCCGTACAGCCCGACCGCCGCAACCAGCAGGGCACCGAACGCGAAGCCGGTCAGCACCGCGGTCACGAAGCGGGTCTGCGCGTCGACCGCCGCGGCGCCGCTCTGCATCACGCTCGGCTGGCCGCGGAATTGGAGGGCCGGATCGACGGCGCGAATCGCGGCCGTGATGGGCGCGAGCAGCCGCTGCGGATTGGGCGCGCGCGCGACGAAGCTCATCCACGGCCAGACTTCGAGCGTGTACGGCAGGTAGACTTCGGGCTCGACGTTCGACGCGGGGCCGAACTCGTGCACGTCGGCCACGACGCCGATCACGGGCAGGGTGATCGGCTGTCCGAAATCGGCGCGCGCCTGCGACTGGCGCCGCACCGTGATCGTCTTGCCCAGCGGGCTCCGTCCCGGCCAGAGCTGCCTGGCGAGGCGCTCGCTCACGACCAGTCCCGACGGCGACCGCATGTCTGCATCGCTGAACCAGCGGCCGGTGACGAGTGGCATGCGCATCGTGCGCAGGTAGTCCGCCGACACGAGATGGTAGATCGCCTGCACCAGCGGCTGACCGTCGGCGGGAACGCCGGCCTCGAGCACGGGCGTGGAGAGGAGCGCGCCGCCGGCGGCCGCGGCCGACTGCACGCCGGGCACGGCGTTCACCGCGGCGAGAATTCGCGCGTACAACTCCGCCGCCGCCTGCGGCGCATCGTACCGATGGGAATCCGGCGACAGGGTGAAGCCGATCAGATTGGTGGCGTCATACCCCGGAGACACGGTCGCCAGCCGCCGGAAGCTCCGGATGAGCAGCCCGGATCCGATGAGCAGGGTGAGCGCCAGGGCGAACTGGAGCGAGACGAGCAGGTTCCGCGTATGCCGCTCGCGGTGCGCGCCTGCGCCGGCGGCGCCGCCCTCGCGGATGCGCTGCATCGCGTCGCCCCGTCCGGCCTGGAGCGCGGGCGCGAGACCCACGAGGATCGCGGTGAGCATGGAGGCGCCGAGCGCGAACCAGAGCGCGCGGGCGTCCACCGCGAGGCGGTCGGTGAACGGCAGCAGCGCGCCCAGCGAACGGCGCGCGTATCCCACGATGGCCGAGGCGAGCGCTGCGCCGAGGGCGCCCGCGACGAGCGAGACCACCAGCGATTCGGCGAAGAGCTGCCGGGCGAGGCGCCAGCGCCCGGCGCCGAGCGCGGCGCGGATCGCCAGTTCGCGGGCGCGCGTGCTGCCTCGCACGAGAAAGAGATTGGCGACGTTCGCACACGCGAGCAGCAGTACGAGCCCGATCGCCCCGGAGACGAGCAGCAGCGAGCGGGGCAGGTCGCCGAACAGCTCGGCGCGCATCGATTGGAGTCCCACCGACGGCCAGTGTTCCTGCTCGGCGGGGTACTGTGCGGCAAGACGACGCTGCACCACGCGCATCGCGGCCACGGCGCGCGCCGAGTCCACGCCCGGGCGCAGCCGCACGAGGGCGCGGCTGTCCACGTGCAGGCCGCGCCGGGCGAGCACGCCGGGGTGCGCGGCGCGGAACGCGGCGATCGGCTCCCAGAGCTGGACCGGCGCCCAGTAGTTGCCGCCGAAGTTCGGATACGCGAATCCGCGCGGCATCACGCCGACGATCGTCGTCGGCACGCTGTCCATGTCGACCGTCGTGCCGAGCACGCGCCGGCTGCCGCCGAACCGGTCCATGAACAGGTCGTACGAGATCACGGCGACACGCGGTCCGCCCGCCCGCTCCTCGTCGTCGCCGAACGTCCGCCCGAGCAGGGGCGGCGTGCCCATGAAGGCGAAGAAGCCCGGCGTCACGTAGCCGACGAGCATGCGCTGCGGCTGGCCGTCGCGGTCGGCGATGGACAGCGCGTCGCCGCGCACGAAGGCGACGTCCTCGATGGGAGAGTCGGCCGCGCCGAGCTGGGCCTTCCAATCGAGGTACGTGGGGAAGGAGGGCAGGCGGAGGCTGCCGTCGTCGCGCTGCTCGAACACGGTCCGGAGCCGGTCGGGCGCGCGATAGGGGAGCCCGAGCACCAGCACCGGGTCCACGATGCTGAACGCCGCCGTCGTTCCTGCGACCCCGAGCGCCAGGGTGGCGATGGCGACCATCGCGAAGGCCGGGGAGCGACGGAGGGTGCGGACGGCGTAGAGCAGATCGCGAATGGCGCCGGTGATCGATGCGGGCATGAGCGAAGCAGACGATGGCGGAAAGGAGGCGGGTTCACGGAGAGAATCGCGACGCGGGCGCGCCGGCGGAAGTGCCCGGCACGGCGCCGCGGACCGCGGCTTCCCGCCGGCGCCGTCCGGCGGTAGTGTAGACGCGTGGCGCCGTCGCCGCTTTTCGTTCCCCCTGCCTCCGGAGTCGCCGATGTCCCCCGCCCGCATGCTCTCGCTCGCCACCGCATTCGTGCTCGCCGCCGTTCCTGCGCGCGCGCAGGGACACCCGAACCTCCCGCCCAGCGACTCGACGGCCCGGGCGCGGCTCAACGACAGTCCGCGGCACGGCGAGTGGGTGAAGATTCCGTGGGGTGACGGGCAGGGCGATTCGCTCATGGCGTACGTGGTGTATCCGATCACGGCGCGCGAGCATTCGCCGGTCGTCGTCGTGGTGCACGAGATCTTCGGGCTCAGCACGTGGATTCGCGGGGTGACGGACCAGGTGGCCGCCGAGGGGTTCATCGCCATCGCGCCGGATCTCAACTCGCGCACGCGCGGCGGGCCGTCCACCCAGGAGCTCTCGCGCGACAGCGCGACGAAGCTCATCCGCGGGGTGCCGGTGACGGACCGGAACGCCGGCATCACGGCCGCGGCGCGGTACGCGATGTCGCTGGCGTCGGCCGAGCACCGGTACGCGGTGATCGGATTCTGCTGGGGCGGGAGCGCGACGTGGGGGTACGCCATCAATGGCGGGATCGCCGGCTATTCGGGGGGCGTGGCGTTCTACGGCACGCCGTACCTGGCCAACGGTGCGCCGATCGTGGACTCGCTGAAGAAGATCGACCGGCCGGTGATGCTGCTGAGCGGTTCGCTCGATCCGCGCATCGGCGCGGCGATGCCCGCCATCGAGTCGGACATGCGCTCGCTGGGCAAGGACTACTTCGGGCGCAACTACGAGGGGGCGATCCACGGCTTCATGCGCGCGCAGGACGACCCGGTGATGCCGGTGCGCAAGCCGGCCGAGGAGCACGCCAACCTGGTGGCGGCCGAGGACGCGTGGCCGCGCACGGTGGCGTTCCTGAAGCGGCAGCTCGGCATTCAGTAGCGGGCGGCGCGCCGCGCGGGCCGCGCCGCGGAGTGCCGGATGCCGGCGAGCGAGAACTCGACGATGTGGTCGGCCGCGGCGGCCAGCTCGGCGCTGCCCGGCGGCCAGCTGGGAAACGCGGAGTCGCGGAACTTGTTGGGCGCCGCGTAGAACAGGCACTGCGCCTGGATGCTGAGCGTGCAGCGATGCACGCGGCGGTCGGTGGGGCGCGCGTCCATCAACTCGGCGACGAGCGCGCGCAGGTAGCGGATGCGCGGCATCAGCGCCTGCTCGGCGATCCACGGCGCGAGCGGCGTTGGCTCCATGCTCTCATGGGCCATGAGCTGGTGCACCCAGGCGGCGCGCGCCCGGTCGGGCGCGCGGCCGTTGCGCGCGACCGTGCGCAGGTAGGCGCTCACGTAGCGGTGGAGCCGCTCGACCGGCGGGCGGTCGCCGGCGGCGAAGATCATTCGCTCGGACGACGTGCGGATCGCGTCGACCGCGGCGCCGACCACTTCGCGATAGAGGCCGAGCTTTCCGCCGAAGTGGTAGTTGACGGCGGCGACATTGGCCCCGGCGGCGCGGCAGAGGTCGCGGACGCTGACGTTGCGGTAGCCGTGGGCGGCGAACTGCTTCGTGGCGACGCGCACGAGGCGGTCGCGCGTGGTCACGACAGCGTCCTGCGGAAGAGGAGCGTGGCCGCGATCATGGTGAGCAAGCCGAACGCGAGGAGGTACGCGAGATCGAATCCGATGGCCGCGAAGCCGGTGTTCTTGAGGAAGAGGCTCTTGAACGCGTGCACCGCGTACGTGAACGGATCGACGACCGCGATGGCGCGCATCCAGCCGGGGAACGCCTGCTGGGGATACACGGCGCCGCTGGGGAACCAGAGGAGCGTGTTGATCACGCCGAACAGGGCGCGGGGGAGCAGCGGGTCCTCCATGCGGACCATGATCAGGAACATGAAGCTGACCAGGGCCACCGCGGTCACGGCGACGACGACGATCAGGCGGAGCAGGCGCACCGGATCGAGCGGATCGGGAATGCCGGCCACGACGGAGCCGATGGTCATGAGCACGACGCCCGACAGCATGGCCTTGATGGCGCCGGAGACGTTGAAGCCGAGGATGAGCTCGAGGCGGGTGACCGGGGTGACGAGATAGCCCTCGTGCAGTCCGCGCGCCTTGTCGTCGATGAAGATGATGCCGCCGCCGATCATGACCATCATGAAGATGGACATGACGATCGTGCCGGGGAGCAGGTACTGGATGTACGGCACGTACGGATACAGCTCGACCGTTTCGAGCGTGGCCTGGGTCGAGAGCCGCCGGGTGGAGGGAGGCGGCTGGTTGTATGCGGCGAGGAGGCCGCTGAACGCGCCGGCGAGGCTCGCGCTCACGAAGTTGTCGGTGTTGTCCTCGATGAGCGCCACGCGCGGGTCGTCGCCGGAGAGCATGCGGCGCGAGAACCCGGGCGGGATCGTGAGCACGCCGTTGACGCGTCCGTTGCGCAGCGCCTCGATGGCCTGCCCCCGGTCGGCGAAGGGGATGGTGGTGAAGGTGGCGGCGTTGGCGGTGACGGCATTCGCCAGCTCGTGCAACTTGACGGCGGGCACGCCGCCGTCCTGATCGACGACGCCCACCTTGAGGTGCTTCACATTGCCGCCGAACGCGTAGCCGAGCACGACGAGCTGCAGCAGCGGCATGAACAGCGACATCCAGATGAGCATCGGGCTGCGGCGGAAGCGGCGCAGGTCGCGCTCGATGATGGCCCAGGCGCGTTTCATGCGGCTACCTCCGCATCGTGATGGCGCGGCGCTCGCTCATCGGCTGCTCCTGCAGCGCATCGCGCAGCTGGTGGCCGGTGAAGTGGACGAACACGTCGTCGAGCGAGGTGCTCTCCACGGCGAGCGACCGGATGGTGACGCCGGCCTCGGCGGCCGCCGTCATCAGGGCCATCGTGGTCTGTGGGCCGCTGTCGGACATGATTCGGAACACCGGCGCCTCGCCTTCCACCCGCTCCACCGCGGGGAGGGCGGCGAGCCGCGCCTTCCAGTCGGGGGGCGTGTCGGAGAAGGCGACCTCGAGCGTGTTCTCGCCCGGCGTGTTGGCCTTGAGCTTCATCGGCGAGTCGAGCGCCATGAGCTTGCCGTGGTCCACGATGGCGATCCGGTCGCAGAGCTTGTCGGCCTCGTCCATGTAGTGGGTGGTGAGGAGCACGGTGAGGTCGCGCTCGTGCTTGATCTTGCGGAGCATCTCCCACACCGAGGTGCGGGACACCGGGTCGAGGCCGGTGGTGGGCTCGTCGAGGAAGAGGATGGTGGGTTCGTGCACGAGGCCGCGCGCGATCTCCACGCGGCGGCGCATGCCGCCGGAGAGGTGCTTCACCGGGGCGTCGGCCCACTGGGTGAGCTCCACCGCCGCCAGCAGCTCGGCGATCAGCGGCTTCCGCCGCTCGCGCGGCACGCCGTACAGCTTGGCGAAAATGAGCAGATTCTCATAGGCGCTGAGCTCGAGGTCGCTGGTCATCGCCTGCGGAATCACGCCGATGGCGCGGCGGACCTCATCGGGCTCGGCCACGATGTCGTGGCCGTCCACGAGCGCCGTGCCCTCGGTGGGCAGGAGCAGCGTGGTGAGCATGCGGATGAGCGTGGACTTGCCCGCGCCGTTGGGGCCGAGCAGGCCGAAGATCTCGCCGTCGTCGACCGCGAACGAGATGGCGTCCACGGCGGTGAAGGCGCCGAACCGCTTGGTGATGGCGCGGACGTCGATGGCCGGACGGCTCACGGCCGGCGCACCGGCAGCAGCACGTAGGCCGTCATGCCGACGGCCAGCCGGCGGTCGGCGTTGGGCACGCGGAGGCGGATCTCGAACGTGCGAATATCGCGCTTGGTGCGGCTGACGTCGCGCGCGGTGGCGAAGCCGGCGTCCACGGCGCGGTAGAACACGGTGCCGGTGCGCGTGGCGCCCGACGGCAGGCGCACGGTGAGCGTGTCGCCCAGCCGCACGCGGTCGATGTACGTCTCCTCGACGTCGGCGCGCACCCAGAGGCTGTCGGGGTTGACGAGCGTGACGATGGCCTGGCCGGCGTTGACGAATTCACCCACGCGCGCGGCGCGCACGTCGACGACGCCGGCCATCGGCGCGCGGATCTCGGTGTAGGCCAGGCGCACGTCGGCCTTGCGCGTCTGCGCGGCGGCGGCGCGCTGCTGGTCGCGCGCCGCCTGGAGCGCGCTGCGCTTGATGGCCACCTGATCCTGCGCGGCCCGGGCGAGCGCGACCGCGGCCTGCTGCGCTTCGACCTGCCGGGTGGAGGCCTCGACGCGCGAGGCGATCACGCTGTAGGCGGTGCGCGCCGAATCGAGCTGCTGCGGGGCGATCCCGCCGGTGGTGGCCATGGCCTCGTAGCGGTCGAGCACGCGCCTGGTGTTGACCATCGACGCGGAATCTTCGGAGGCCTGCGCGACGGCGGATGCGAGATTGGCGCGCGCCTGGCGGAGCTGCTCGGCGGCCTGCGTTTCCTGGAAGCGCAGCTCCGACTCGCTGGCCTGCACCTGCGAGGCCGCGGCCTGCGCCGAGCGCGCGTAGAAGCTCTGGTCGGCGGCGAGCTCGCCGGGCGCGAGCACGGCCAGCAGATCCCCCGCTCGCACGGAATCGCCCTCGGTCACCAGCAGCCGGCTCACCTGCCCCGGCACCTGGGGACTCACGATGACGTCGTTGGTGGTGACGATGCCCGTGAGGGTGAGCGTCGACGGGGGGCGGAGCAGGAGATACGCGGCGACCACGACGACGAGCAGCACGCCGGCAACGACGAACAGGCGCTTGCGGTTCATGCGGGCACTCCGGACCGGCGAGCCGGTTGGGGACACGGGCGGATGCGGGAGACCCCGATGCTAAAACGACTGTTTGAACAAATCAAGGCCGCGCGGCGGGCGACGCTGAGTCCAACCTGGGTGGCGCAGGCACAGCGGCCCGATCCGGCGGGTCAGCGCTGGTTGTCCGACCGGGGACCGCCGATGGTGAAGGAGAAGGTCGCCCCGCGATCCGGCGCGGCGTCGGCCCAGACGTCGCCGCCATGGCGGTGGACGATGCGCCGCACGGTGGCCAGTCCGACGCCGGTGCCGGCGAATTCCTCCGCCGAGTGCAGGCGCTGGAAGGCGTCGAACAGCTTGCCGGCGTATTGCATGTCGAACCCCACGCCGTTGTCGCGGACGAACAGCACAAGGCGGCCGCCGACGTCGGTGCTGCCGATCGCGATGCGCGCGGGGCGCCGGGGGCGCGTGTACTTCACCGCGTTGTCGATCAGGTTGGTGAAGACGATGCGCATGAGGCCCGGGTCGCATTCCACTTCGGGCATCGGCGCGATGTCCCACACGATCTCGCGCGCCTCGGCCTCGGCCTGACGATCCCGCACGATCTGGGCGACGATGCCGCCGAGGTCGGCGGGACGCGGCTGCATGGCCTGGCGGCCCACCTGGGCCAGGGTGAGCAGGTCGGCGACGAGACGTCCCATCTGCCGGGTGCCGTCGGTAATGCGCTGCAGATAGTGCAGCGCCTGCGGCGAGAGACCGTCGCCGGCGGCCTCGCGGAGCAGTTCGGCGAAGCCCTCGACCTGGCGCAGGGGCGCGCGCAGATCGTGCGACACCGAGTACGTGAACCCTTCCAGCTCCCGGTTCGCGGCTTCGAGCTGCGCGGTGCGCTCGGCCACGCGCTGTTCCAGCTCGGCGTTCAGCCGGCGGATCGCTCTCGCCGCGCGCCGGCGCTCGCGGATCTCGCGCTTGATGCGTTCCACGCGGCGCCGCTCCGAGAGGTCGCGGATGGCGGCCATGGCGAGAGAACGCCTGCCCAGCTCGAGCGGACTGAGGCTCACCTCGACGGGGAACTCCGTGCCGTCCTTCCGCACGCCCGACAACTCGAGCCCGCTGCCCATGGGGCGACGGTGCGGATTGCCGAAGAACTGCCCGCGCAGTCCGGCGTGGCCGGCGCGCATCCGCGGCGGGACCAGGATCTCGAGGGGGCGGCCGACCAATTCCCCGGGCTCGTATCTGAAGAGCCGCTCGGCTTCCGCGTTCACGAGCACCATGCAGCCCCCCCGGTTGACGAGGACGATCGCGTCCGGCGCGGCGTCGAGGGCCCGGCGGAATTCGTCGTTCAGCGCCCGGCCGGCGCGCCGCGCGGCCGGCGAGCAGCCGCGCTTACTCGGCGAGCGGGACGAGGCCGAGCCGGACGGCATAGCGAACGAGCGTGACGGCGTCGTGAATGCCGGTGCGCTTCATGATCTCGCCCCGGTGCGTCTCGACGGTCTTGTCGCTGATGCCGAGACGCGCGGCGATCTCGCGCGTGGTGTGGCCTTCGGCCACGAGGCGCAGGACTTCGAGCTGGCGCGGGCTCAGTGTGTGCAGGGTGCGCCGCGCGGTGAGGGCGGCTTCGATGGCGGGCGCCAGGCGATGCAGGCCGTCCTTGAGCACGATGTCCTCGGCGCCGGCCCGGATGCACGCCACCGCCATCGTCGCGTCGAGCGCGCCGGACACCACGATGAGGGGCGCCGTCGGGCGGACGGCGCGGAGGTCGCGCATGGCCGCCGGCGCGTTGTAGGCAGCGAGCGAATGGTCGGAGAGCACGATGTCGGGCCCGAAGTCGCGCAGCGCGTGCACGAACTCGTCGCGGGAGGTGACGCGGTGCATGGTCACCGGACCCGCGGACCGGCTGAGCGTGCGCTCGATCAGTTCGCCGTCCGCTTCGCTATCTTCGAGCAGGAGGACGCGGAGTCTCGATTCAGGCATGTCGCAGGCACTCGTCTCGGTTGATATCCTATCAGTAATGCCATGTATTGGCGAATCACAAGGGGAGCGCGCGCCAACCGCGTAGATCACGCGTGCGTTCGCCATCGAATCCGGTGATCCCCCGAGTGTTCGCCCTTCACCGTCCCGTACGACGATGCCTGCTGCCTACTATCTGAACGTCACGATCCACGTGCTCGCGGCGATGTTCTGGCTCGGGGGCATGTTCTTTCTCGCGGTCGTCGGTGCGCCGGCGCTGCGGGCCGTGCAGCCGCCGGCGCTGCGACAGCAACTCTTCCAGGAGTTGGGCGTGCGGTTCCGCACCGCGGGGTGGTGGGCGATCGGCGTCCTGGTCGTGACGGGCGTGATCAATCTGCACTACCGTCACTGGCTCCAGTGGGACGGCCTGCTGGACAGTCCGGCGTTCTGGCGGACGGCAACCGGGCACTCGCTGGCGGCGAAGCTCGGTGCGGTGGTCGCCATGATCGTGGTGAGCTTCATCCACGATTTCATCGTGGGGCCGCGGGCAGGGCTGGCGAAGCCCGGAAGCGCCGAGGCGGCGACGCTGCGCCGCCGCGCGGCGTGGCTCGCGCGCGTGAACGCGGTGTTGGGACTTATTCTGGTGATCGCGGCGGTACGGCTGGCCCGCGGCAGCTAGTGCGCGCGCCCGTTGCTCAGAATCCGGTGCGGCGGAATGTGCGCGGACCGTCGCGCTTGCCGACGCTGCCCACGGTCCCCGTCAACTCGACCACCGACCCGTAGACGACGAGCGTCGGCGGATCGTACGGCGATCGGGCGTGCGGCGCCGCGTCCGGCGTGGCATTGCCACTGGGATGAGTGCGAATCTCGTCGCGCGCGTCCATGCCATGGTATTTACGGACTTGCGCGCCAGGGGGAAGGCTCGGGGAGCCGCGGCGAGAAGAATCTCATCACGCGCGCGGCACCGGTCTCACGTTCGTGCGGCGTGCGCCGGAAGGGCGGGGGCCCATCGGCCGCGCTTCGTCAGAATCCGGTGCGCCGCCGTCCGCCGCGGCCGCGGCTGTCGCGGCGCCCCCTCGTGCCGACCGTCTTCGTAATCTCGTCGATGCGGCCGTACGGGAGGAGCCGCGGCGGCGAGTACGGCAAACGATCGGGAGGCGCCGCTTCTTCAGGCGCGTCCATCGCTCGGCGGGGTGCCGGACCGGATTCGGAGCTCTGGGAGCGCATGGTTCTTCTATATATGGGTGCCAAACGGCGGAGTAAAGGACGAAGGCGCGCGACGATGAAGGCTTGTATCACGCTCCCGGCAGCGATCTGCACACGGGGCGCCGAACATGAAAGCGCCCGCCCCGCTCGTCGCGGTGCGGGCGCTCGATGTCCGGCGAGCGTCGGCGCTCGCTACTGCCGGCACGCCGCGTGCGGGTCCGGCTTCGGATGGTCGACGACGATGCGGTGATCGAGGTTGGCGACGTGGAGCGCGACGTCCTCGACGAGGTTCCCCACGCGCGCCATGTGATCGTAGTCGATGTACTCCGGCTCGTCGGTCACCTGATGGTAGTCCGAGTGCAGCCCGGTGGTGAAAAAGGTGATCGGGATGCCGAAGCGCGCGTACTCGTAGTGGTCGCTCCGGCAGTACACGTTCTCGGGATGTCCGTCGGCGTCCATCGAGTAGTCGAACACGAAGCCGTGGTGATCCTCGGCGTTGACCTGCTCGACGAGGTTGCCGAGCTCGGTGGAGAGGCGGCGCGACCCGACGAGCATCAGGTAGTTCGGCGCGCCGTGGAGGAATTCGCCGGCCTTGTTCGTGCCGGTCATGTCCCACGCGTCGCCGCGGCCGACCATGTCCATGTTGAGCTGGGCGACGATGGAATCGCGCGGCACGGTGGGGTGGTCGGTGAAGTAGGTGGAGCCGAGCAGTCCCTTCTCCTCGCCCACGTGCCACACGAAGAGGATCGAGCGTTTGGGGTGCGGGTCGAGCGACATCATCTTCTGCGCGATCTCCAGCGCCGTCACGGTGCCCGAGCCGTCGTCGTCGGCGCCGTTGTCGATGGAGTCGAGGCGTGTGGTGCCCGGGTGCGCGGCGCGCCAGGCGGCGAGCTCCCGGTTCACGTCGGCCATCTGCGCGGCGGTCGGCGCGCCGCCGCGGCTGTCGGCGCCCAATGGGCGCACGATGTGGTTGAAGATGCGGAGCGAATCGTGGTCCACGGGCGCGTGGTTGAACCCGATGTGATCGTTATGGGCGCCGATGGCGACGTACTCGCCCCTGAGCGCGGGATCGCTGCCGGGGATGATGCCGACCACGTTGCGGGCCGGCGCCGCGACCGGGTTCACCTGCACGCGGAGGTCGAGCGCCGCGGGCTTGCCCGCGGCGCCCGCCTTCAGCTCGGCGAGCGGGCGATCGAAGAACTTCGCCGCCGCTTCGGCGCTCAGGAACACGACGGGCGTGCTCCCCGCCTGCTGTTCGGCGGGATCGTCGACGAACTCGGCGGGGCGGCTGAAGTAGCCGAGGTACATGGCCGGCGCGACGACGGCGACGACCGCCGGTCCACCGTGTCCGTTCATCATCGCGCGCAGTGCGGCGGTGTTGGGTCCGAGTACGAAGACGACGAGCTTTCCGGCCGCGTCGGCGGGGGCGATCATTCCGGCCGCGTCACCCAGCGTGCCGCCGAATGCCGTGGCGAGCCCCGACTGCGTGACCGACGCGCTGCTCATCGACGCCCACTCCGATCCGAATGCCAGCGGAGCGCCGCCGGCGGTGAGGCTCGACGTCGCGTCGGTGGTCCGCTCCTTGAGCGGGATGGTCTGGAAGTACGTGCCGCTGTCGCCGGCCGGGACGAGCCCCATTTTGGCGAGCTCGCCCGCGATGTACGTCGTGCCCTTGAAGTTGCCGATCGTTCCCGCTTCGCGCCCCTGCATCGAGTCGTCGGCGAACACGTAGAGGCGCGTCATCAGGTCGGCGGCCGTGATGGCGGCGGTGGTGGGCTGCGGCGCGTGCTCGAGGGGCAGGGTGGCCGTCGGCAGCGGCACGACGACGGGCTGCCGCTCGGCGTTCTGCGCGGCGAGGAGCGCCGGCAGCAGCATGGCGGCGGCGCCGGCGGCGAGTGTGAATCGAAGATTGCGCATGGGACCGGATGGAGGTGGGAGAGGGGTCGCGGAGAGTTCCCTACAAATCTTCAGGAAATCCCCGGCATTCCGCCATACGGAGGAACGGCACATTGGTTCCAGGCGGCGGGACGGGATTCCCGCCGGCTGTGCTCTCACGTTCGGGACGCCGGACGGAGGGCGACGCGACGGGGGTTCGAGCCCGGCGCGCAGGTTGCGGGGTCGCTGGCCACAACCGATACTCTGTCATCCAGAGTACCCGATCCGGTCCCGTCCGGTGAGGGAGAAGCCGTCGGTCCGTTCGCGCGAAGCCATGGACCCGCGTGAAGTCGAACCGAATGATTGGCGAATACCAGCGTCACGAGCCCCCGGGCGGTCGCGAGACCGCACCGGGGGCTCAGCACGTCGCGGCCGCACGACCCACGGCCGCAGGGCGCCGTCATCCGGCGGCCGACTGCGCCGCGTGCTCGATGAGGTGGTGTTCGAACCAGCCACGCGCGAGCCGCGTCACTTCTTCCAGCGCGCCCGACTCCTCGAACAGGTGCGTGGCGCGCGGCACGATGTCCAGCCGCTTGATGCACCAGAGGCGCTCGAAGGCGTCGCGGTTGAGGTCGATGACGACGCGATCGTACTCGCCGACGATGAGCAGCGTGGGCGCCTTCACCGCGGAGAGCGCGCTGCCGGCGAGGTCGGGGCGCCCGCCGCGCGACACCACGGCGTGGATGAGATCGGGGCGCCGCGCGGCGGCGATGAGCGCGGCGGCGGCGCCGGTACTCGCCCCGAAGTACCCGATGCGCCAACTCGCGCCGGCGTGGCCCTCGGCCATCAGGTCCGTCACGCCGACGAGGCGGCGCGCGAGGAGCTCGATGTCGAAGCGCAGGTGGCCGGTGAACGCGTCTTCGGCGCCCTCCTCCTGGGTCAGCAGGTCGAAGAGCAGGGTGGCGAGGCCCGCTTCCTGCAGTCCGCGCGCCACCTGAATGTTGCGCGGGCTGAGACGGCTGCTGCCGCTCCCGTGCGCGAACAGGACGAGGCTCGTGGCGCCGGCGGGGACCGAGAGGTCGCCCTCGAGCGTCACGCGCCCGACCGGGAGGTGGACATGGCTGTCGGTGACTGGTGGATTCGTCATGGTGCTCATGGGGAACCTCGTGAAATCGCTGACGGCAAATTGGCGACTGACCACTGATGACTGATGACCGATTTCTGCCGACTGCCGACTGCTCACAGTCTGCAGTCGGCAGTTTGCGTCCTGCGCATCTTTAAAGCGTGCTCGGATAGGTCTCCGGAATCTCGCCCCGCTCCCAGACCGCCGTGCGCTCCAGCGGCTCGACGGCGCGGGTGTGGTCGTAGTGCAGGACGGCGTCGAACTGCGCCGGCAGGTGCGTGTGGAAGTAGTGGCTCTGCCGCTCCGTCTCCGGGCGGTAGATCACGCCGATCGCCCGCTGCAGCCGCGCATGGTCGAGCCCCGAGCGCAGCTCGCGCGTCCGGTCGGGGAACAGCAGGAAGTTCGGAATCTCCACTTCGTGGAACAGTGCCTCGTAGCTGCCGCGCAACCCGGGGCGCACCGTCTTCCGCTCGGCGGGCTCGTCCCAGTCGGAGGCGGCGGTCACGGTGCCCGCGTACGTGCTGAACCCGACGAGTACCGCGAGGTTGCCGTGGCGCTGCCGCGTGATCTGGCCGACGTTCAACTCGCCGGAGCGGCCGAGCTCGGTGGCGCGCGCATCTCCCAGGTGCGAGTTGTGCGCCCAGACGACGATCTTCGGGGCCTGCACGCGCGGGCGGAGGAAGCCGGCGAGTGCGTCGAGCGTCTCGGCCATGTGCAGGTCGCGCAGGTTCCAGCTCGACACGCGGCTGCCGAACATGGCGCGATAGTACTGCTCGGCGTTCGCGACCAGGCGGGCGTTCTGCTCGGCGAAGAACTGCTCGTCGGCGGCGAGGCGGCCGTCGTGCCGGGCCAGCTCGCCGGACATCCGCCGCATCTCCACGAGCTGCGCCACGACTTCGGCCTCGCACGACGGGCCGAGCCGGGTGCTCGTGGCGTAGCCGTACGACTGCGGGTCGGAGCCGTACTGGTCGAAGCACGCGTACCGCTCGCGGGCGCGCTCGGCCGCTTCCGGATCGACCCTGCGGAGGTAGGTCAGCACGGCGTCGATCGACGCGTGCAGACTGTAGAGATCCAGGCCGTAGAAGCCGGCCTTCTGGTCGGGGTGCGAGCGCGTGTCGTTGAACTCGCGCAGCCACCCGACGAAGTCGAGCACGTCGGCGTTGCGCCACATCCACTGCGGAAAGCGCACGAACCCCGACAGTGCTTCCGTGGCGTCGGCGTCGTCGCTCACCCCGCGCACATAACGGTTGATGCGGTATGCGTCGGGCCAGTCGGCCTCGACGGCTACCGCGGAGAAACCGCGCTCGGCGATGAGGCGCTTGGTGATCGCGGCGCGGATGCGGTAGAACTCGTGGGTGCCGTGCGACGCCTCGCCGATGAGCACGAACGGCGCATCGCCGATGCGCGCGAGAAGGGGATCGAAGTCCTCGGCGCCTCCCGTGAGCGGATGCGCCGCGTCGTGTATCAGCTGCGGCAGCGTGAGGCGTGTGATCGTCGACATGGCCCGGTCCTCCGGAAGGCGCGCTCAGTGGCGGGCGACGGTCCGCTCGCGCGCCGCCCGCGCGGTGGCGAGCAGCTGCTGGACCTCATCGTCCGTCGTCTGGTTGAAGTTCTGATACCACAGCCCGACGCCGTAGAATGGGTCGGGCGTGGCGACGCAGACGCACTCGTCGGCCTCGCGGCGCAACGTGTCGCAGGCCTCGCGCGACGCGACGGGAACGGCGACGACGATCCGCCGGGGCCGCTGTGTGCGCACGGCCTGCACCGCGGCGAGCATCGTGGAGCCCGTGGCCAGGCCGTCGTCCACGAGCACCACCGTGCGATCGCGCAGCGAGGGCACGGGCCGGTCGCCGCGGTACAGGCGCTCGCGGCGCTCGAGCTCGCGGCGCTCGTCGCGTTCCACGGTCTCGATGGCGGCGGCCGTGATCTGCAGCTGGCGGACCACTTCGTGACTCATCACGCGGATGCCGCCGCTGGCGATGGCGCCCATGGCGTATTCCTCGTGTCCGGGCACGCCCAGCTTGCGCACGACGAACACGTCCAGCGGCGCGTCGAGCGCTTCGGCGGCCTCGTAGGCCACGGGAACGCCGCCGCGCGGCAGGCCAAGCACGATCACGTCGGGGTCGCCGGCGAGCGGCCGAAGGAGCGCCGCGAGCTGCCGGCCCGCCTCGCGGCGGTCGGCAAAGCGGACGTTCGTGCCGTCGCCGCTGTCGCGATCAGAAGGCCACGGCAATCTCATCGTCCACCTCGGACACGCCCGGCGCGGCCCACGCGGCGCGTTCGGCGTCCTCGCGCTCCGCCCACGAGCGCACGGTGCCGCGCAGCGTCACCTTGCCGTTCTTCGCTTCGACGGTGATGCGATCGGCTTCGGTGGCGGCGCTCCGCTTGAGCGCCTCTTCGATGCGCTGGTTCACTTCGTACGCCGAGACCTTGGGCTGCTGCACCGTGATGCGGTTGATCACGCCCTTGACGCCGGTCAGATAGCGTACGGCCTTCTCGGCGGCCGTCCGCTGGAACTGCCAGTCCACGGCGCCGTCGAGCGACACCCATCCGTCGTCGACCAGCACCTGGATCCGCGAATCGGGCACCTCGACGTCCCACTTGAGCGCCGAGACGGCGGCGTGGGCGATGTCGGTATCGGAGCGCATGAACGACTTGGGGAGCTTGACGCTCAGGTCATCGGCGACGGCGCGGACGCCGTGCACCCGTTCCGCGGCGCGGGCCGCCGCGTACTTCTGCGCGTACGACTCCACGAAGCCCGAGAGCGTGACGACGCCGTTCTTGACGGCGACGCCGATCTCGGCCTCGCGCACGTTCGGCTGCCAGGCCAGTTCCTCGATCACGTCGCGCTGAAGCTGCATATCGGTTTTCATTGCTCACTCCTGCCGCCGGCGGGCGGCATGGTTCGAACGGTTGATCAGAGCGCGCTCAGTGCACGAGCGCGCCCGGCGTGGAGATCCTCTCGATGACTTCCTCGATCAGCGCGGGATCGTCATGGCCGACGCGCCGCGCGAGATCGGCCTGGGTGATGATGCCGACCACCCGGTGGCCGTTGGCCACGACGGGGAGGCGGCGTACCCGGTACTCCTCCATCTTCTGCGCGATCTCGTCGAGCATCGTGTCTTCGTGCACGGAGGCCAGGGGGTGGCTCGTCATGTGGTCGCGCACCTGGCACTTCGCGCTGCCGTGATCGGCGATGCAGCGGACGACGATGTCGCGGTCGGTAATCACGCCGACGAGGCGCCGCGTCTGGATGTCGTCGACGACCGGGACCATCCCGACGTCGAGGTTGCGCATCAGCTCGGCGGCGCGGGAAATCAGATCGTCGGGGGTGACGACGGTCGGGTTTGCCGTCATCAGGGTCTTGGCGTTCATAACGGGCCTCGCAACGATTGGGGAGGACGGGAGGGTGCCTGATGCCCTGAAGAGTGCCATTCCATGGGGACGCGTTCCGTCCGTGGAACCCGCAAATTGGGTGCGGGGGGGAGGTGCAGAGTGTCCGGTCGAACCTGACAGCACGCATCCCCTTTCCCCGGTGGCGGGACGGCGAGGGGCGACGATCTTGCCAACAAGCGCCGCGCGGAGTCGCCGCGACGCTCGTCGATCGCCGGAGGCGGCGTCCCATGGTCGTGAAACGCGCGTTGCAGATCGTGTTCGCGCTGAGCCTGCTCGGAACCGCGTTCTCGGGAACGCTGAGCTATCGCGAACTGTTCGTGGGCGGAACGCTGTCCTGTCCGTCGCCGGGGGCGCCGGGAACGATTCTCGGCTATCCGGCGTGCGTGTACGGGTTCTTCATGTTCCTGATCATCTGCCTGATCGCGGGGGCGGGGCTCTTCTTCGGCGCACGGGAAGCCGCGGCCGGCGGCGCATAGGCGGGGGCCGTGCGGTACTTCAGCGCGGCGGACAATCCTGCGCCGACCGGCGCCGTGGACCGGTTCGTGCGGCGGTACAACGGCGTGAGCTACGCACTGGCGGTGGTGGCGATCTACCTGATCGCGGCGACCGCGCTCGGGCTCGCCCTGGTTCCTCCGCTGCTCGTCGTGTCGCGGGCGGCGCCGCCGCTGTGGCGCTGGGAATCGTGGGCGCGGTGGCCGCTGCTCGGCATCGTCGGCGGCGCGTCGGCGTTCCTCTGGGGATTCTCGCTGCTCGTCGTCGTTCCCGTCTTCAACTTCGTCCTGCCGACGCGGCTCCGCGCCTTCAGCGGCGGCTACTTCACGGTGGCGGCGGTGCCGTGGTACCTGCACAACGGGCTGTTCTACCTGGTGCGCTACACCTTCCTGCCCTTCGTGACGCCCACGCCGATCGGCATCTGGTTCCTGCGCGCGATGGGCATGCACATGGGGCGGCGCCCGCGGATCACGACCGAGAACTTCACCGACGTCTCGATGATCACGCTCGGAGACGACGTGTCCATCGGCGGCAGCGCGCACGTGTTCTGCCACTACGGGGGTGCGGGCCGGCTGGTGATCGCGCCGGTCGTGATTGGCAGCGGGGCGACGATCGGCGAAAAGGCGACGGTGATGGGCGACGTGGTGGTGGGCGAGGGCGCGACGGTGCTCGCGCACGCGGTGCTGCTGCCCGGCACGCGCGTGGGCCCGCGCGAGCGGTGGGGCGGCGTGCCGGCGCGGGCGATCGATCCCGCGGAGTGGGACGCCTACCGTGCGGCGACGGGCGGCGCCGATGGCGACGAGGCGCCGCCCGCGCCGCGCGCCGCGGCTACTTCAGCGCCTCGTTGAGCAGCGCCGCCAGGCGATAGCCGGCGAGCGCGATCTGCGCCTCGGACGTCTCGAGCGCTTCGGCCCGGTACGCGGCGGAGGGCGCCTCGCCCTGCACGATGCCCGCGTATACGACGGTCTGCGCGAGGTGCAGCCCCTGGTGCTCCCAACCGGCCACGTCGGCGGAGGCCGCCGGATCGGCGAGCGCAGCCAGCGAGTGCGCGTGCTCGATGTCGTGCGCCAGCCGCGTGGCAAAGGCGATCGAGTCCTCCCCGGGTTCGCGCGCGACGCCCTCGTCGAGAATGTCGTCCCAGTACCCGTGCAGCCGGTGGTTGTCGTCGAGATGGAACGCGTTGCCGCCCATGTCGCCGCGCGGGAGCGGATCCTGCGCCGTCACCCGCGAGCTGCAGTGCAGCGGCTGGTGAATGTCGCCCACGAGGTGGAGGAGCCAGGCCAGGTCCACGGCCCTGGCGGTGTCGGGCACCGTGGGATCGGCGAGCGCGGCGCGCAAGGCGACGATGCGCTCGCCGGCGTTGATCGAATCGGGGCCCGTGTCCGGAATGTCGTGCGGGCGGCCGTCCACGACGTCCCAGTAGAAGTCCGCGTAGTGCCAGGTGGGGCGGTTGTACGCGTACCAGGGCTGCTCGCGGTCGCGAACGAGGTCGGCCCACGTCGCGACGTTGAGGAAGAGCGCGCGGTCGCGCTCGGCGTCGGTGCCGGACGCGGGGCGGAGCGAGGCGAGGCCGGCCAGCGGCGGCCCGCGCATGAGCAGCTCGACGGCGCGCGCGCGGGCCTGCGGCGTCATGTGCTCCCACGCGATCTCGGCGACGGCGCGGTGCCCGGTGGGATTCCACGCCAGGCCGAGCGCCGGGAAGGCGAGCACGCCGGCGACGATGATGGCAAGCGCCGCGAGGGGCGCGCGGAGTCGTTTCGTCATGCGGTGAAAGATGCCACGGGACGCGGGCGCCCGCATCGGGGGCCGGTCACGAACGCGCCACTACGCGACGACGCGGTGCCCGCGCCCGCGCGCCACCACCGGCCAACTGGTCTCCACGGTGTACCCGCGCACGCCGTACGCCATGTCGTGCAGGTGGGTCACGATGCACACGTGGTTGGGCACCACGCGCACGAGGTCGCCCACCTCGGGGCGCCACTCGCTCGGGCCCAGGTCGAGGATGCCGTGCTCCTCGGACATGGAGCGCACGGTGACCTCGGGGTGCTCGAGGAGCGCGCCGAACCCGTTCCCCTCCGCGCCGCGCAGCGGTTCGCGGCCCAGCGCCTTGGCGCCGGCGTCGATCACGGCCTGTCCGGGCACGGCGGTGCTGACGACGGTGGCGAGCACGGTGAGCGCGCAGTCGTTCGCGTCGCAGGCGCCGATGCCCACGGTGGTGAGGTCGTTGTACACGTACGTGCCCGGGCGAAACTCCGTAACGCCGTGCAACTCGTGCGTTCGCCAGAGCGTGGGCGTGGAGCCGCCGCTCACGACCGGCGGAACGAGCTCCGCGCGCTCGAATGTCCGGAGCACGGCGCTCAGCGCGTCGTCCAGTGCGCGCAGGTCGGCGTCCTGTTCGTACACGGGGCGCCGGATGTGGCCGGGATAGAACGCGATGCCCTTCCAGTGGAGCGGCGGGCGCTCGATCACGGCGCGCGCGAGCGCGACGGCGTCGTCGGCGTCCTGGGCGCCCACGCGGTGCATGCCGAGATCGAGCTCGACGAGCACGCCGACGGCGCGGCCGGCGGCGCGGGCGGCGGCGTGCAGGTCCTCGACGGCGCGCAGCGAGTCGAGCGCCACGGTGAGCGTGACGGTGGAGGGGAGCGCGGCGAGGCGCTGCGCGCGCGGCGCGCCGATGGGTGGGTAGGCCACGAGCAGGTCGCCGGCGACCGCAGCCATCACCTCGGCCTCGAACGTCGTGGCGCAGGTGAGACCGACGGCGCCGCGCTGCATCTGCTCGGTGGCCACGCACGGCGCCTTGTGCGTCTTCACGTGCGGGCGCAGGGCGAGCCCGTGCCGGCGCGCGTACGCGGCGGCGCGGTCGAGGTTCAGCTCGAGGCGGTCGAGGTCGACCAGCGGGACGGGCGTCTCGAGAACGGAGAAGGGAATCGGATCGTGCATGGATGGGCGAGCGGGTGCCCGAATCTACACCCGTTCGCTCCGCGGGCCAGCACGCGCGCCGGCCCCCTACGAGTGCACGTACAGGTCGCGCCGGGTGGGCGGCACGCGCACGGCGCCGGTGGCGTCGGGCTTGCCGAGCAGCACCTGGGCGAGTCCGATCTGCGCCGAGGCGAAGGCGTGTGCCGACGCCGCCATGTAGAGGCGCCAGGTGCGGGCCGTCGCGGCGCTGGTGAGCCGCACCGCGTCGTCCCACCGCGCCTCGAGCCGCCGCACCCATTCGCGCAGGGTGCGCGCGTAGTGCGGGCGCAGCGATTCCACGTCGCGCACCTCGAACCCCGCCGCTTCGGCGGCCGCCACTTCGAGGGCGAGGGGGACGAGGTCGCCGTCGGGAAAGACGTCGCGATCGATGAAGCTGCCCTGCCGCCAGACCAGGCCGCGCAGTGCGGCGCGCCACCCGCGTGTGTGCCGCGTGGGCGCCTCGACGATGCCGTGGTTCATGAACAGCCCGCCGGGGCGAAGCAGCCGGTGCATGCTCCGGAAGTAGACCGGCATCTGCCGGCGTCCCACGTGCTCGAACATGCCGACGCTCACGATCTTGTCGAAGGGCTCGGCGGGCGCCAGCTCGCGGTAGTCGCACACGCAGACGTCCACGCTGGCGGCGAGGCCCGCGTCGCGGATGCGCGCGTTGGCCAGCTCCGCCTGCGCCGGGCTGAGCGTGACGCCGGTGGCGCGCACGCCGTAGTGCGCGGCGGCGTGGCGCACGAGCGCGCCCCAGCCGCATCCGACGTCGAGCAGCCGTTCACCGGGCTGCAACCGGAGCTTGCGGCAGAGGAGGTCGAGCTTGTCGCGCTGCGCGTCGTCGAGCGTGGCGGCGTCGCTGGTGAAGTAGCCGCACGAGTAGACCATGCGGGCGTCGAGCCAGAGGGCGTAGAAGTCGTTGCCCACGTCGTAGTGCGAGCGCACGGCGGCGCCGTCGCGCGCGAGCGAGTGCCGTGGCGTGTGGTGCGCGGATCCGTCGAGACGGGGGCCGACGCGCGCCGAGTCCGGCGCGGGAAGGGCGAGCACGTGCGCGACGAGGCGGGCCAGGGTGCGCGGGCGGCAGAGGCGGTCGCGCATCACGGGCGCGAGCGCGGTGGCGGCTTCGAGGTCGCCGTCGACGTCGTACGCGCCGGCGATGAACGCCTCGGCGACGCGGAGCTCGGCGGGCGGCCACAGCATCGCGCGCAGCGCGGACGGATGGCGCAGGCGGATGGTGAAGCGCGCGGGCGTGCGGCCGGCCGAGTCCGTAGCCGCGTCCCAGTAGCGAACGTGAAAGTCGCGGTCGGCGGTGGGGCCGAAGGCGAGCGCGGCGATGGCGCGGGCGTGCGCGAGTGCATCGCGGCGGACGGAGGTGCCAGCGTGGAGGCCGGCCGGCGGCTCGATGGTGCGCGGGGCACGCAACTCCGGGTCACCGGCGAGCCGATGAGCGGAGTGCATGGGCATCGGGTCGCGGGTGGAGGTGGCGCGGTGGCCACGTGGTATGCAACAGGTCTAACGCCGGGGCGCCGCGGGTCAAGGGGTGGGTATCGCCCACGGGTCCGCGCGCTACATTGGACGCATGCGCCGGCACCGCCTGTTCCGCATTTTCGCGCTTCCGCTGGCCGCCTGGTTCGTGGCGTTCGCCATGGACGTTGGGGGCGTGGACGCGTGCCCGATGCACGACGGCATGGCGCACGCCATGTCGGCGGCGATGCCGGGGATGGCCCCGAACAGCATGCCGGGGATGACGCCGGCGCCCGCGGATCCGACGGCGCCGGCTCCGCACGGGCCCGTGCCCTGCACGTGCATGGGCGCCTGCTGCGGGTGCACGATCGCCACGCTGCCGCCGGCGCCCGAGGCGCCGGTGGCGGCGATCGCGGCCGTTCGCGGCGCCGCGCGCATCGACCACGTCGAGCGCCCGCTCGCGGCGCCGGCGCCGTTCCTCCTTCCGCCGTCCATCGGCCCACCCGCGCTCCACGGCTGACCGACCGACGCCGCCCGGCGTCGCCGCGCGCGGAAGCTCCGCGCGCGGCATCTCGCGATCACCCGTGGAGACTGCATGCGCCGCATCGCCTGCGTGCTCGCCCTCGTGGCGTGCCCGTCCATCGTATCCGCACAACAGAAGACCCAGCACGCCGACTCCGTGCGCGCCGATTCCGCGCGGCGCGCCGTCCGCAGCCTGAGCTCGGTGAACATCGTCGCCGCGCCCGTCGATCGGAGCCAGCCGATCACGGTGACGCACGTGTCGGCGTCGATGATCAACACGACGCCGTCCAACAGCACATGGGACCTGCTGCGCCAGACGGCGGGCGTCGAGGTCCATGAGCAGGGGCAGGGGCCGGGGTTCGCCTCCGACGCGTCGCTCCGCGGGTTCAGCTCGGACCACTCGACCGACCTCGCGCTGTGGATCGACGGCGTGCCGGTGAACGAACCGATCAACGGCCACTCCGAGGGCTACAACGACTTCAGCGAGCTGTTCACGCAGGCGGTGCAGAGCATCGACGTGATCAAGGGGCCGACGAGCCCGCTGTTCGGCAACTTCGCGATGGCGGGCGTGGTGAACGTGCACACGATCGACCGCATGCAGGGCTCGGCGATCACCGCGCAGGCGGGATCGTACGGCACGGCCAACGTTACGCTGATGACCGGGTTCGACCACCGGGAGCGCGGCGGCGGCGTGTTCGGCTTCCACTTCGAGCATGCGGACGGCTTCCGGCCCAACGGCGTGTACAACATCGGGCAGGGGCACGCGCGCGTGGTGCACGAGCTGGGGCGGGGCTGGTCGATCGACGCCGGCACCGAGCTGTACGCGTCGGGATGGAACTCGTCGGGCTTTCTGAGCGACAGCGAGTTCGCGCGGCATCAGTACGACGTCGTGTCGAATCCGTCCGACGGCGGGTTCAAGCGGCGCGCGCAGGAGCGGGTGAGCCTGCGCTACATCGCCGGTTCGCTGCTCTGGCGCACGACGGTGTACGGGACCGAGGGGCGGTGGCAGCTCTTCCTGACGATTCCGCCGGCGGGGGGACGGTTCGAGGGGAGCGGCAGCCAGACCGAGGAGGAGGACGCGCGCTACGGCACCGGCCTCACGAGCGCGCTCACCTGGGAGCTGCCGCGCGGGGAGATCACCGTCGGCACCGAGGGGCGGTGGGACCACGCGCGCTACGAGAACTACTTCACGACCGGCCGCGCGCGCGATTCCGTGAACGCGCTGATCACGGCGCGCCAGCTCTCGGGGGCGGTGTTCCTGGCGTCGCACGTCGATCTCACGGACCGGCTGCGCGTGGACCTGGGCGGGCGCGCCGACGCATTCGGCACGACGTCGGCGCAGGAGCCGAACGGCGACTTCCGGGGCAGCACGGGCGTGTTCTCGCCCAAGCTCGGCGCGTCGTACCGGATCGGCGGGGGACTGTCGGCGTACGCCGACTGGGCGCGCGGCTTCCGGTCCACGGACGGCGTGATCGAGGATCCGTCGCTGGCCGTGATCACGGCGTGGGACTACGAGGGAGGGCTCAAGTACAATCGGAGCGGCACGAGCCTCTCGGCGACGCTGTTCCGGATGGACGTGAGCAACGAGCAGACGTTCGATCCGCTCTCGGGTGCCTCCAGCAACGGCGGGTCGAGCCGGCGGCAGGGGCTCGAGCTCGGCTGGTCGTCGCTCGTCGGCGCGTCGACGCTCGTGTCGGGCGACTGGACGTTCAACGACGCGCGCTACACGAGCCTGACGCTGGTGTCGGAAGACGGCGGGGGACCGCCGACGGACGTGAGCGGGATGCGCGTGTACAACACGGCGAAGTATCTGGGATCGGCCGCGGTGCAGTTCCATCCGGCGGCGCACGCCTGGAGCCTCACGCTCAGCGGCAACTGGGTCGGGCCGTATTCGCCGTTCGACGAGCCGGGAACCGTGCTCGGCGCGTACGGACTCATGCACGCGAACCTCTCGGTGCCCGTGTCGGGCGCCACGGTTAACGTGGGGGTTCGCAATCTGCTCGACCGGCCCTATCCTGAACTGGTGGCGGGCGGCGTGGTGTCGCCCGGCCAGCCGCGGTCGGTGTTCGTTCAGGTGCAGCGCAAATTCTGACGGAGGTGCTGATGCGCGCGTGGTCCCGCGGGTTCGTGCCCGTTCTCTGCGTTCTGCTGTTCGCCGCGGGCTGCGACGCCCTGCACGACACGCTCGACCGGATGCGTGGGGAGCCGCTGATTCGCGGCGTCACGATCAATCCGCCGGTGCCGAGGCCGGATCTCACGATGACGAGCACCGACGGCACGCCGTACGATTTCGCGGCGCGGACGCAGGGGCGCGTCACGTTCATCACCTTCGGGTACACGCACTGCCCCGACGTCTGCCCGGTGCACATGGCGAACCTGGCGGGGGCGCTGCAGCGGCTGACGCCCGCGCAGCGCGCGCGTGTGTCGGTGGTGTTCGTGACCACCGATCCGGCGCGCGATTCGCTGCAGCAACTCCGGCAGTGGCTGGATTCCTTCGATCATGCGTTCGTCGGGCTGCGCGGAACCGACGAACAGCTCGCGGCCATGGAGCAGGCGTTCCACATCCCGCCGGCCGAGCGGGAAGCGATACCGGGGGGCGGGTACGGCGTCGCACATTCGGCCCAGGTCTTCGCCTTCACGCCCGACGACAGCGCCCACGTCATCTACCTGGCGGGGAACTCGAGCGCCGACTTCGCGCACGACATTCCGCGCCTGTTGCGCGACGTGTACTGACATGAAGCGCCTTGCAGTGGGCCTCGTGCTGGCGCTCGCCGCGTGCCGGGTCGTGTCCGTGGATCAGGCGGGCACGGTGGGGTGGATGCGGGGGTATCTGGTAAAGCCGGCGGCGGGATCGCCGGCGGTGCTCTATCTCTGGATCACGAATCCGACCGCCGAGGCCGACACGGTGATCGGGATCCGCATGGCGGTGGCCGACAGCGCGCGGGTGCACCGCACGATGGCGATGGGAAACGGCATGGAGCACATGGTGGCCGCGGGGGCGCTGCCCGTCGCGGCGCACGACACCGTGCAGTTCGCGCCGGGTGGGCTGCACGTGATGGTGTTCGGACTCGACTCGGCGCTGGCGCGCGGCGATTCGGCGGCGGTCACGGTCACGTTCGCGCGGGCGGGCGACGTGAACGGGTGGGCGCACGTGATCACGTACGCCGACGTGGACTCGCTGATCCTGCGCTGACGGGGCGGCGGCGCGGCCTACCGCGGCAGCCGGATCTCGCAGCGCGGGCCGGCCACGGAGAACGTGCCCCCATGGACGGCGACGACCCGCGCCGCCCACGTCGTGTCGATCTCGGCGGGGTCGATGGCGCCGCCGTCGAAGGCGATGACGAGGTGCTGGTCGCCGGCGCTCGCCGAAATCGAGAGCGTGCCGCGGTCGGCCGTTGCCGCCACGCAGGCCGCGCCCACGAGCGAGAGCGCTTCCTGGAGCCGGATGCGGTCGCCGCGCATGGTGGGCAGCGGCGCCGCGATGTCGGCCGCGACCCGCACGCCGCGGCCGGCGCTCCTGGACTGGAGCGACGCGACGAGCGACGCGAGCACGTCGGCGGGACGGATGAGCTCCTGGCGCAGCTGTTCGGCCTGCAGTGTGAGCAGGTCGCGGGCCCGCCGCAGGCGCGCGGCGGCGGTCTCCGCGGCGTCCCGTGCCGCGCCCACCAGCTCGAGCTGATTGTCGTTGAGATCGCCGAACTGGTTCTCGAGCAGGATGTGGAGCGGGAGGCGCACGTCGTCCAGATCGCGCACGCCGCGCTCGATGGCACGGACGATCGCCGCGTCGATGTCGCTCATGGGTTGGTTCCGCCGCTGGTGAACGAGACGACGAGCACGTCGATGCCGGCCGCGTTGCGCACGAGGCGGTCGACCACCGACCCGCGCGAGACGTGCTGCCACCACGAGCGCCGGCTCTGCCCGACGAGAATCAGGGACACGCCGCGCGCCCGCGCGAAGTCGAGGAGCGCCGCGGCCACGTCGCCGCCCGGAATCTGCACGATCTCGGCGCCCATCGTCTGCGCGAGCTGGATGTTCTCCACGAGCTTGCGCTGCACCGTGGCGTCGATGCGGTCGGCCGCCTCGTCGGGCGTCTGGACGTACACGCAGTACCAGTCGGAGTTGAGGCGGCCGGCGATGCGGCTGGCGCGCCGGAGGAGGGCGGCGGTGTACGGCGGGTTGCTCGACATCGCGACGAGCAGGCGGTCCACGCCCTTGCGCGGCGCCGGCTCGCCGCCCTCGCGGCGCACGATCTCCTCGCGCGAGCGATCCACCGAGCTGGCGACTTCGCGCAGCGCCAGCTCGCGCAGCGTGGTGAGGTTCTCGGCGGTGAAGAAGTTGGCCAAGGCCGTGGGCACCTTCTCCCTGGCGTAGATCTTGCCCTCCACCAGCCGCTGGCGCAGGTCTTCGGCGGAGATGTCGAGGTTCACGACCTGGTCGGCCAGCCCCAGCACCCAGTCGGGCAGCGTCTCGCGCACGATCACGCCGAGTGTTTCCGCCACGACGTCGTTGAGCGATTCCAGATGCTGCACGTTCACCGCCGAGATGACGCTGATGCCGTTGTCGAGCAGCCAGATCACGTCCTCCCACCGCTTGGCACGCGGCGAGCCCGGGACGTTCGTGTGCGCCAGCTCGTCCACGATCGCGAGCTCGGGGTCGCGGGCGAGGATGGCATCGGGGTCCATTTCCTCGAGGCGCACGCCGCGATACTCGATGCGCCGGCGGGGGATCACCTCGAGGTCGCCGATCTGCGCCTGCGTCTCGGCGCGCCCGTGGGTCTCCACGAACCCGACCACGACGTCCACGCCGCGGGCGCGCAGCTCGCGCGCTTCGGCGAGCATGCGATACGTCTTGCCGACGCCGGCGGCGGAGCCGATGTACAGCTTGAGCTTCCCGCGCTCGCGCTGGCGGACGAGGGTGAGGAAGTCGGAGGACGGCGTCAGGCGCGGGCCGTCACGGGGAGACGAGGGGCCCATTCAGAAAAGGTACGCCACGCCGAGTCCGGCGGTGAGCTGTGAGCGGTGGCCGCCGAAGGCGGCGATGGTCGAGCCGTCGTAGCGCACTTCGGGGCGCACCAAGGCGCCGGGCCACGCGCGCACGTTCACCGTGAGCGTGGCCGAGTAGACGCGCTGCCCGAGGTTGGACGGATAGCCGAGCACGCCGCTCGTGCGAGCGCCGTCGGCGTCGGCCATGTAATCGGCACGCGCCGCGACGCCGACCTTCGACGTCAGGTCGTGCGCGAGCCAGGCACCCCATGCCCACCACTGCGCGTCGCGGGTCGTGTCGGGCAGGGCCGCGTTGGCTATCTCACGCCCGTAGTCGGCCTGGAGCCAGCCGTTCCAGCCCGGCGCGAACTTCTTCCACAGCAGCACCTCGCCTCCCGAGCGCAGCGCCGACGCGTCGTTCGTTTCCTCGGCGCCGGTGTATCCGAGCAGTGCGACCGACGATGTGCTGTCGGGATAGAGGCCCAGCCGGCCGAGTACCGTCTTGCCGGAATTCCGCGCCTGCACGGCGTCCCATCCGTTGCTCACGCGGAGCTGCGCGTCGGCGCGCGGTCCGAACCGGTACGAGAGCTGCGCTCCGGTGGACGTGAAGTCTTCGAGAAAGATGAACTGGCTGCCGCCGGACCAGACGGGATTGGCGACGTCCTCGATCACTTCCAGGCCAAGCAGCGTGGCGAAGCGTCCGAACTGAAGCTGGAGCCCGTTGCCGTTCGGCGTCGGCACGTTGAGCGTGACGAAGAGCTGTGGCACGTCGCCCTGCGGGCCGAGGGACATCCCGCTCGACTGGATCACCGCGGCATTCTGGCCGAGCAGCAACTCCGCGTGCACGCCGGCGCTCCAGGTCCGCGGATCGTACGGGCGGTCGGCGACGAGGTCGAGCGCGTCGAGCGAGAACTGGTTCTGGTAGCGATCGTAGAGATGGCCGGCGATCACCGTGCCTGCGGCGTGCGTCGAATACTGATAGGAGGTTTCGGCGTAGCCCGAGAACGTGAATCCGGGCAGGAGCGTGGTGGCCACGGTTGCGTCACCGCGCGTGGAGTCGGCCGTGGTCTGTCCCTGCGCGCGGACGGCCAGCGCGAGCAGCCCGATGATGAAGCGCGTCTTCACTCGGCTTCACCGATTGCGCGATGCTGCCGGACGCAGCGGGAACGCCCGGTCCAGGTCGAGATTGAGCGCGAGCACGTTCACACGCGGCTCGCCGAAGAATCCGAACTGGCGCCCCTGCACGTGCCGGTCGACGAGCGCGCGAACCGCCGCGCTATCGGCCCCGCGCGCCTGCGCCACGCGCGCCACCTGCAGGTACGCGTTGGCGGGGGAGATATCGGGGTCCACGCCGGAACCGGAGGCGGTGACCATGTCGGACGGGATCTCGCCCCTCACGCCGTGGTCTGCGGCGACGACGGTGTCCACGCGCGCCGCGACCAGCGAATCGAGCTTCCGACTGGTCGGGCCGAGGTTCGACCCGCCG
Source organism: Gemmatimonadaceae bacterium (assembly GCA_036393095.1). Taxonomy (GTDB): domain Bacteria; phylum Gemmatimonadota; class Gemmatimonadetes; order Gemmatimonadales; family Gemmatimonadaceae; genus JAGWRI01. The sequence goes on from DASVWS010000116.1 coordinate 87,150, forward strand.
GAGAGCGTGTCGTCGTAGCCGGCGCCGGCCGCCGAGGGGCGCGGATGGAAGTACTCGGGGCGCGTGAACGCCTGGCCGATGAGTGCGCTGCCGATCGGCTTGCCGTCCGCGCCCGGGACGAGCGAGCCGTTGGCCTGGCGGGGAAAGAGGAGCTGTGCCACGGCAGTCACGGCGCCGGGATAGACGATACCCGTGATCACGCAGAGCAGCAGCGTGAGGACGATCGCGGGGCGGAGTTGATGGCGGAGCACGTTACACCAGCCGGAAGAAGACGAGGAGCAGGTCGATGGCCTTGATGCCGATGAACGGCACGATCAAGCCGCCCACGCCGTAGATCCACAGGTTGCGGCGCAGGATGGCCGATGCCGCGGCGGGACGATAGCGCACGCCGCGCAGGGCCAGCGGGATGAGGGCGATGATCACGAGCGCGTTGAAGATCACGCTGGCCAGGATCGCCGATTCGGACGAATGCAGCCGCATTGTGTTCAGCGCTTCGAGCGGCGGATACGTGGCGACGAACATCGCCGGAATGATGGCGAAGTACTTGGCCACGTCGTTCGCGATCGAAAACGTCGTGAGCGAGCCGCGCGTCATGAGGAGCTGCTTCCCGATCTCCACCACCTCGATGAGCTTGGTGGGATTGGAGTCGAGATCGATCATGTTGCCGGCTTCCTTGGCCGCCTGCGTGCCGGTGTTCATGGCCACGCCGACGTCGGCCTGGGCGAGCGCGGGCGCGTCGTTGGTGCCGTCGCCGGTCATCGCCACGAGCCGCCCGCCCGCCTGCTCGCGCTTGATGAGCGCCATTTTGTCTTCCGGCGTGGCCTGGGCGAGGAAGTCGTCCACGCCCGCTTCCTGCGCGATGGCGGCGGCCGTGAGCGGATTGTCGCCGGTGATCATCACCGTGCGGATGCCCATCGCGCGGAGGCGGGCGAACCGTTCGCGGATGCCGCCCTTCACGACGTCCTTCAGGTAGATGACGCCGAGCACGTGGGCGGCGCCGTTGTCCCGCTCGGCGACGACGAGCGGCGTGCCGCCCTCGCCGGCGACACGCTCGACGATCGGGCGGAGGTCGGGCGGCACGGAGCCGTGCATTTCCTCCACCCATCGGGCCACGGCGTCGCTCGCGCCCTTGCGGAGGTGCAGCGTGCCCATGTTGACGCCGCTCATGCGCGTCGTGGCGGAGAAGGGAACGAACTCCGCTTCCTGTGCGGCGGCGCCCTCGCGCGCGTCGGTCGCCGCAACGACGACGCGGTTGCCCTCGGCCAGGGTCCGGCCGCGAATGCCGAACTGCTCCTTGGCCAGCACGACGATGCTGCGCCCCTCGGGGGTCTCGTCGGGGAGCGACGCGAGCTGCGCGCGGTCAGCCAGGCGTTCCATGCTGACGCCGGGGACCGGAATGAATTCCACGGCCTGGCGATTGCCCAGTGTGATCGTGCCCGTCTTGTCGAGGAGCAGCGTGTTGACGTCGCCTGCCGCTTCCACCGAGCGGCCGCTCATCGCGATCACGTTCTGCTGGATGAGACGGTCCATGCCGGCGATCCCGATGGCGGACAGCAGCCCGCCGATCGTGGTCGGGATGAGACACACGAGCAGCGATACGAGAACCGGCATCGAGACCGTGGTCCCGCTGTATGCGGCGAACGGGGCGAGGGTCACCACGGCGAACAGGAAGACGATCGTCAGCCCCGACAGGAGGATCGTCAGCGCGATCTCGTTGGGCGTCTTCTGGCGCATGGCGCCTTCGACGAGCGCGATCATGCGGTCGAGGAAGGTCTGCCCGGGGCCGGCGGTGATGCGGATGACGAGGTAATCGGACAGGACGCGCGTGCCGCCGGTGACGGCGGACCGGTCGCCCCCCGATTCCCGGATCACGGGCGCCGACTCTCCGGTGATCGCCGATTCGTCCACCGACGCGACCCCCTCGACCACCTCTCCGTCGCCGGGGATCACGTCGCCCGGCGTGCAGATCACGTAGTCGCCCACGCGGAGCTGCGAGGCCGGAGTGGCGAGTACGGCAATCTTGTTCGTCGGATCGTCGAGCTTCCTGGCCATCGTCTGCGTGCGCGCCGCACGCAGCGAATCGGCCTGCGCCTTGCCGCGTCCCTGGGCCATGGCCTCCGCGAAGTTGGCGAAGAGGACCGTGAACCAGAGCCAGACGGCGATCTGCACGGTGAAGCCGATGCCGGGCTGATGCTGTGCGATGTCGCGAACCAGCACGAGCGTGGTGAGGATGCTGCCCACGAACACCACGAACATGACGGGATTGCGCACCATGGACCGCGGCGCGAGCTTGGCGAACGCGTCGCGCACGGCGCGGCGCACGATGGGCGGATCGAACAGGGGACGCGGAGCGACGGCCATGGCTAGAAGAGCCTCCCCGCGTGCATCAGGAGCTGCTCGACGATCGGCCCGAGTGAGAGGGCCGGGAAGAAGGTGAGCGCCCCGACGATCAGGATGACGCCGATGAGCAGCACCACGAACAGCGGCGTTGTCACCGGGAACGACGCGGTGGATTCCGGCGCCGCCTTCTGCTCGGCCAGGAACCCGGCCAGGGCAAGCATCGGCACGATCATCGCGAACCGGCCGACGAGCGTGTTCAGGCCGAGCGTGGTGTTGTAGAAGTACGTGCCCCCCGTGAGACCGGCGAACGCGCTGCCGTTGTTGGCGGCCGTGGAGGTGAACGCGTACAGGATCTCCGAGAGCCCGTGCGGGCCGGTGTTGTTCAAACCCGCCAGGCCGGCGTTGAGCGACACGGCCACGGCAGCGTTGATGAGGATCGCGGCGGCGAATACCAGCACGAACAGCATGGCGGCCTGGACTTCGCGCGCCTGGATCTTCTTGCCCAGATACTCGGGCGTGCGGCCCACCATGAGGCCGGCGATGAACACCGTGAGCACCACCATCACCAGCATGCCGTAGAGTCCCGCCCCCACGCCGCCGAACACGACTTCGCCGAGCTGCATGTTCACGAGCAGCACGAGCCCGCCCAGCGGCGTGAACGAGTCGTGCATGGAGTTCACGGCGCCGCACGAAGCGTCGGTGGTGATCGTCGCGAACAGCGCGGAGTTGGCGATGCCGAACCGGACCTCCTTGCCTTCCATGTTGCCGCCCGGATTCGTCGCCGACGCCACCGTGTTCACGCCGAGCGTGGCGTGCATCGGGTTGCCGTGGGCTTCCGCCCGGTACGCGGTGGCCGCGCCGGCGATGAAGAGGACGAACATCGCGGCCCACAGCGCCCAGCCGTGCTTCTGGTTCTTCACCATGCGCCCGAACGCGTACGTCAATCCGGCCGGGACGAGGAAGATCGTGAGCATCTGCCAGAAGTTGGTCCACGGCGTCGGGTTCTCGAACGGATGTGCGGAGTTGGCGTTGAAGAACCCGCCGCCGTTCGTGCCGAGCTGTTTGATCGCCTCCTGGCTTGCCACCGGGCCCATCGCGAGCACCTGCCGGACGCCCTCGACCGTGGTGACCGTGACGTACTGCGCGAAGTTCTGGATCACGCCCTGCTGCACGAGCAGGAGCGCGAAGACGAAGGCTCCGGGCAGGAAGACGTACAGCGTGCCGCGGACGAGGTCGGCCCAGAAGTTGCCCAGTCGGCCGGCGCTGTGGCGCGCGATGCCGCGCGCGAACGCGATCGCCAGCGCGACGCCGACGGCAGCCGACGCGAAGTTGTGGAACGCCAGCTGCGTCATCTGCGAGAAGTACGACATGGTCGTCTCGCCCGCGTACGACTGCCAGTTGGTGTTCGTCGTGAACGAGGCCGCGGTCTCGAACGCCTGCCGGTCCACCACGTTCGGCAGGTGGTGCGGATTGAGCGGCAGCCACCGCTGCACGCGCAGCACCAGGTACGTGAGCAGCATCGTGGCGAGGCTGAAGATCAGCATGGACGCCGCGTACCGGGTCCAGTGCTGGTCCTCGTCGGGATCGATTCCGGCCAGCCGATAGAGGATCCGCTCCACCGGCCGCAGCCACGCCATCGAGCCGTCGTACACCTTCACGAGGTACACGCCGACCGGCTTCGTGATCAGCAGCAGCGCGACGGCGAAGAACGCGATCTGGGTCCAGCCATCGAGCGTCATGTCAGAACTTCTCCGGCCGCAGCAGCGTGTAGACCAGGTACGCGAGCAGGAGCGCGGCGACGATGGCGCCGACGACGTTGTCCGCGGTCATGATTTCCGCGCCTCGCGCTCGGCGCGGCCGCCGAGGAGGTGGCATGCCTTGACGTACGCGAGCATCGCCGCGAAGAACGCGAGCGCCGTCACCACGTAGATGAAGTCCATCGTTGCCGAGCCGTCCGTGAGGGAGCCTGTGAGTCCCGAACAGCGGAACGGTACCAACGGCCGCGTGAAAATCGCGTTAACGAACGGCTCCGCGCGTCTCCGATTCGACCACTGCCGGCACCTCGGCCCCCGGCAGCTCGAAGGTGAACACGCTTCCCCCGCCGGGACGCGCCTCGAGGCGCACGGTGCCCCCCTGCGCTTCCGCCAGTCGCTGCGCAATCGCGAGACCGAGGCCCGCGCCTCCGACCTCGGGCAGCGTGTGCGGCGGCCGGTAGAACGCCGTGAACACGCGTTCGCGCTCTGCTTCCGGAATCCCGGGCCCACGGTCCGCCACCGCGAACGCGACGCGATCGCCGGCGCGCCGCACGAACAGCTCCACGGGCGCACCGGCGGGCGAATACTTGAGCGCGTTGTCGAGCAGGTTCACCAGCACGCGCACTGCCTGGACCGCGTCACACACGACGCCGACCACGCCGGGCGCTTCTGCGTGCACGACCACCGCCTGCGGGCCGCGGACGGCGGACACGCTGCGCACGGCCGCGCCCACGATCTCCTCGGCGACATTCAGCTCGAGATGCAGCGGCAGCGACCGCGCGTTGAGGCGCGACAGGTCGAGAAGATCGGCAACCATGCGGTTCAGTCGGTCGGCCTCCGCTTCGATGGACGCGGCATCCGGCGTGCCGCGCTCGGCGAGTCCGTGCGCGAGCGCCTTGATGGAGGTGAGCGGCGTGCGCAGGTCGTGCGACACCGCGGCGAGGAGCGCGTCCTTCAACTGGCCTGCCTGGCGGAACGCCTCCGCGCGCTCGGCCTCCGCCGTGAGCCGCACCCGTTCAACGGCCAGGGCGGCGTAGTACGCGAGCGCGTCGAGGAACTGGCGCTTCGCCGGGTCGAGCGTGATCGGCGCGTCGTGCGCGATGCGCAGCACGCCGACCGTGCGCGCGCGAACGCGGAGCGGAACCAGCAGGGCGCGCACGTCGCCGCCCATATCCCACAGCGGGAGCGGCGTCCAGGCTTCGCCCGCACTGCCGGGCTCGACCGGTGGGCCCACGAGTGCCGTACGATCGGCCCGCTCGGCGGCGGGCGTTCCGGCCTGCGCTACCCACGCGGCGAGGCTCGCCGGATCCACCGCGCCGGTCTCATCGCAGGCGCCCGCAACCGCCGCCCGCTCGAAGGCGGGGTCGCCCGCGCGCGCGACGAACAGCTCGCAGCAGGCCACGCCGAGGGTGGACTGGATCACGCGCGGGGTTGCGGCGAGCGCGTCCTCGGCGCGGCCGACGTTCAGCGCTTCGGCGCCCAGCACGGCGAGCCGCTCGACTTCCACGGCGCGCTGTCGTGCGATCTCGGCGCGCTCCTCGGCGCGTGCCAGCAATTGCGCGGCGACAATGCCGGTAATGAGGAACGCCGCCAGCACCAGCCAGTCGAGCGGGTCCTGGATGGCCAGCGTGTAGTACGGCGGCAGGAAGACGAAGTTGAAGATGAAGAAGGCGACGGCGGACAGGGCGATGCCGAGGGTCCGTCCGCCGGCGGCGCTTCCGCCGAGGACTACGAGGA
>DASVWS010000117.1:0-6984 GCA_036393095.1 Gemmatimonadaceae bacterium
CGCGTGTCGCTGCTCGTATTCCCCGAGCGCGACACGGGGTTCACGGAACTCCGGGGACGGGAGATCCGGGCGATCACCGACGTGCCCGACGATTCCGTGTTCAACGATCGCGAATTCCGCGACAGCTGGCTCCACCACGACGAACGGCTGGACGACGCCATCGCGCTGGGGCTCGGCCACGCCGGCCAGCGGTTCACGGTGGCCGTGGACGTCACCAACAAGATGAAGGCGGCCCACCTGCGCATCATCGAGATGGACACGCAGGTGGTGCACTACCGCGACAGCCACGGCGGCTACCGCCAGGCGTCGCTCCGCGCCATGGGCGACGCGCTGCACGTGCTGAACACGAAATGGCCAAGGTTGTTGTCCCTGGGATCGTGAGGACATGACATGAAGAGGCTGCTGTGGGGCGTGGTCGTGGTGCTCGGACTGTGCGTGGTCGTGCTGATCGTGGGGTCGTTCTACCTGGGCTCGATCGTGAAGACCGCGGTGAACGGCTACGCGCCGAAGGTCACGCAGACCCGAGTGACGCTGGCCGGCGCGAGCATCTCGCCGCTCAACGGCAGCGGCACGCTGCGCGGACTCGTGGTGGGGAATCCCGCGGGGTGGAGCGACGCGAACCTCGCGTCGCTTGGCCGCATCCACGTGTCGATGGCGCCGAAGTCGCTGTTCGGCGACCACATCGTGATCGACGACATCGACATCGACGCGCCGACGTTCGATTACGAAAGGAAGTTCACCTCGAGCAATCTGGGCGACCTGCTGGACAACGTGGAGCGGGCCCCCGGCACCAGCGCCGGCACGGCGACGGCGAAGAACGGCAAGCCACTCCGGTTCGAGGTGCGCCATCTCAGGGTCGAGAACGGCTTCGTGCAGCTCGGGGCGGCGTCGAAATCGGCGCGCATTCCTCTGCCCACCGTGGAGCTGACGAACATCGGCACGGCGCAGGGGGGCATCACGCCGGCGCAGCTCGCGACCACGGTGGTGCGCGCGCTGTCGGACCAGATCGGGCACGCGGCCGCGCAGGCCGCCGTGAATGCCGGAGCCGCCGCGGTGCAGCAACAGCTCAAGGGCGCGGCGGACGGGATGAAGGGGCTGCTGCACTCCATAAAGAAGTGAACCCGGCGCCGGCGCGCCTCACTCCAGGTTCATCTTGCGCAGCAGCGCCTGGAAGCGCGGCTGGCCGTGCAGCATGGTGAACAGGAACGAGTGCTTGATGCCGTACACCGCGCCGGTGCGCGCCTCGTAGGCGCGTTCCAGGCAGTGCAGGGCGGCATCGAGCTCGCCGAGGCCGGCGTGCACGTAGGCCAGGTGATACGGCGAAACGTACCGGTGCTTCGACATCTCTTCGAGATCGCGGAGCACGCCGCGCGCTCGCTCCGTCTGGCCTTCCAGCGCGAGCGCCTGTCCCCACTGCCCGCGCCAGTTGGTGCTCGTGGGCGCGAGTGACACCGCCGCTTCCAGCTCGGCGAGCCCTTCGGCGGACCGCCCCGTCTTGAGATAGGCCCAGCCGAGCGTGGCGCGGCCGCGCGCGTACGTGGCGTCGAACTGCACGGCGCTCTCGGCGGCGCGCAGGGCTTCGTCGTAGCGGCCCGCGCGAATGAGCGCGGTGGCGTGGTCGGCCCGGTGGGCCAGCGGATCGAGCTCTCGGGCGCGGAGCGCCATGGCCACGGCCTCGTCGTAGCGGCCGAGCGCGGCGCACATGCGGCCGTAGAGGTCGTAGGTGTCGGCGCTGCTCGGCGCGAGGGCGAGCGCGCGCTTGAATTCCCGTTCGGCCAGATCCCAATCGAAGTCGCACACCAGCGCGAGCTGGCCGAGGATGCAGTGCGCGTCCGCCAGCCCGTCGTCGAGGGCGACGGCCCGTGCCGCCGCTTCGCGCGCCAGCCGGTTGGCGGCGGCGGGTTCCATGCCGCCGGTCTCGCCGAGGTCCTCGTACGCCATGGCGATGCTGGCATGGGCGAGCGCGTAGTTGGGATCGAGCTGCACGGCGCGCTCGAAGAAGCCGATGGCGCGGCGCGCCTGCTCGTCGGTGTACTGCACGAAGCAGTGGCGGCCCCGCAGGTACGCTTCGTAGGCCCGGAGGTCGCGCGTGGGCTCCTTACGGATGCGAGTATGCTCGTCGGGCGAGAGCTGCGCGTGCAGCGCGTCGCTGATGTGTAGCGCGACGTCGGTCTGGATGGCGAAGACGTCGGTCACGCGGCGGTCGTAGGTCTCGGCCCAGAGGCAGCGGCCGGTGGGGGCGTCCACGAGCTGCGCCACGATGCGGACGCGGTCGTTCACCCGGCGCACGCTGCCGGCGAGCAGCGTGGCGGCGCCCAGCGCGGCGCCGATCTCGCGCAGATTCGGCTCTCGACTCTTGAAGCGCATGACCGAGGCACGCGAGATGACGGTGAGCGCGCCGATGCGGGAGAGCTGGGCGATGAGGTCTTCGGTGATGCCGTCGGCGAAGTACTCGTTTTCCGGATCGGCACTCAGGTTGACGAAGGGGAGCACGGCGACGGAGGCCGGCGTGGGCGGCAGGGGCGGCGAATGGGCGGACAGGCCGGTGGCGAACGCGGCGCCGTCCGCGATCGACACGGCTGGTGCGTCGGCGTCACCCGCGGGCGTGGCGCGCGCGGGGCGGCGCGAGCGCAGCTCGTCGGCGAACGCGAGCAACTCGGCGTCGGGCTCGAGCCCCATCTCTTCCTTCAGAAGTGAGGCATGGATGCGCGCGTGGCGAAGGGCGCCGGCGGCGTCGCCGGCGCGGTCGAGCGCGCGCATGAGCCGGTGGGCGACGCGGGAGTTGTAGGGGTCCTGCGCCGCGAGGAGGCGCCACCAGTGGAGCGCCGGCGCGGGATCGTCATTCGCGTCCGCCGCCGCGGCCAGCTCCTCGAGGGCGTGCGCGCGTTCGCGGGCGAACCGTTCGCGCTGCGCGTCCACCCAGCGCTCGAGCTCGTCGGCGCCGGTGAGGTAGAAGCCGTCGAGAAAGGGAGCGGCGTGCAGCTCGACGGCGCGCGGCCAGTCGCGGCGCTCGATGGCGTCGACGAACTCCCAGACGTCGCTGGCGAGCCGGTCCGGATCGAGTTGCAGCGCGTCGCCCACGGCCACGAGGGCCTCGCCTCCGACGGCCTGATTCACGCGATAGACGGAGTCGGAGAGGAGGTGCCGGCCGCGTTCCGGGTCGGCATCGGGCCAGAGCACGCCGATCAGCTTGTCGCGCGTGAGGCCGCGGCGGCGGGCGAGGGAGAGGAGTGCGAGCAGCCCCAGGCGACGCCGCTGGACGGCGCGGCCGGTGAGCGGGCCTTCGGGCCCTTCCATGGAAGCACTGCCGAAGAGCTTGAGGCGGAACACGGTACCGCGTGGCGAGAGGGGGGCGAGAGCCGGGCGATCGGGGGGCGATGGCCCATTCGCAATGTGCAGCCACCAGAAGAGCAGCGGCAAGCCCGCCGCACCCACCCCGACGCAGAGGAGAACCATGACCCATCTAGGCGCGAACACCACCCGACTCGAGGCGCCCGCCCGCGCGCGTCTCGCCCTCACCCGCGCCGCTCGCGGCGGCGCCTGCGCGCTGGCGGCGATGCTGCTGCTGGTGGCGTGCGACCAGCCGGTGGCGGCGCCGACCGCCGCGGCTGCATCCGCCGGACAGCCGGCGCTCCGCATGAACGCCAGCGGTGGATCGGCGGCGGCCGACCGCGATCTCGCGGCGCTGCGCGGCGTCACGGCGCCGTTCCACGACATCAAGACCGCCGAGGCGGCGGGATGGAGCGTACAGCTCACCGGATGCATGGAGAACCCGCCGGCGGGCGGCATGGGCTACCACTACGCGAACACGGCGTACATCGACGGCACGGCCGAGGTGACGAAGCCGCAGCTGCTGCTGTACGAGCCGCAGAAGAACGGGCGGATGGAGTTGGTTGCCGTGGAGTACATCATCCCGTATTCGTTCGTGCCCGAAACGGCGCCGGCGCCGACGCTGTTCGGCCAGGCGTTCCACAAGAACGCGACGTTCCAGCTCTGGGGGCTGCACGCCTGGGTATGGGAGCACAACCCGAGCGGGATGTTCGCCGACTGGAATCCCCGCATTTCCTGCCAGTACGCCAACTGACGGCGAGGCGGCGCCCGGGGCCGAGTCCCGGGCGCCGCGCGCCCACTCCAACGAGGACACACGACATGCCCAAGTACGTGATCGAGCGGGATCTTGCCGGCGCCGGGAAGCTCACCCCCGAGCAACTCACAGCCATTTCCCAGAAGTCGGTGGGAGTGCTGAACGAACTGGGGCCGAGCATCCAGTGGGTGCACAGCTACGTGACCGACGACCGGATCTACTGCGTGTACATCGCGCCCGACGAGGAGACGGTGCTCAAACACGCGCGGCTGGGCGGCTTTCCCGCCGACGTGATCGCCCGCGTGCACTGCATGATCGAGCCGACGACGGCGGAAGCGGCGGCGGTGGCGAACTGAACGAGCGACGGGCCCCGGAGGGATCCGGGGCCCGTCGGTAAGCGTACGATCGAAGAACGGCTACTTCACGTAGAACCAGCCGATCGTGGTGGAGCCGTCGTTCCAGACGGCGGTCACGATATAGAAGTGCCCGGAGGTGAGGATGGAGGTGTTGAATCCGTAGCTGTAGTTCTTGTTGGAGTCCTGCGAGAAGGCGTTGGTCAGGCGGAACACGACGACGCCCGGTCCGCTGCCCGACGTTCCCATGTCGGTGACCGTGAGATTGCCCGTCGCATTGGTCACGGCGGTGCCGGTGGCCGTGAGCAGCGTGCACTTGATGGGCAGCTTCGAGCCCAGCTTCTGGTACGACTTCGTGGGCGGCTGCGAGCTGTAGATCGGCGAGGCGAAGCAGCTCGACTGCACGTAGTGCACGGCCAGCGTGCCGTTCACCGGCGTCACGTGGTAGTTGGCGGGCGCCGCGGGCGACACGACCGGCGTGGTGGTGTTGAGTCCGGGAAGGAGCGTCGCCGGCGCCGCCGTAGTGCACGCGACGGCGCCCGCGTCGGGTGTGAGCAGCCCGGTGACGGTGCACGGGAGTACGGGAACCGAGCCGCCGTACAGCATCGTGCCGCTGCCCGCGGTCGCGGTGGCCGTGAGCTTCGTGACCGCGAAGGTGGCGCTCCCGCTGCTGCCGTAGTGGTTGGTGTCGCCCGCGAAGACGGCGCTCGCCGTGTACGAGCCGGCGTCGTGCAGCGGCGTGGGCGCGTAGGTGACGGTGAGCGCGGCGCTCAGTCCGCCGGCGCCGGACGCCGATGCGGTGCACGGCGTCTGGTTGGCACCTGCCGAGTAGGGCACCGTGGCCGGGCAGGACACCGCGACTGCGGATGTGGCTTTGGTGATCCGGAAGCTCGTGGTGCCCTTGGCCGCCGCGTAGTTGCGGGTGGCGGCGAAGTTCACGGTAGCGACCGCGAAGCCGACGCCGGTGTTGGCGCTGTACGTCGGCGTGGGCGTGAGGTTCAGGTTGGGCGCCTTCACGGTGGCCGTGCACGGCGTGAGCGGCGATCCGGTGTACGCGATCGAATCGGGACACGCCACCGTCACGACCGGCACCGCCGGCCTGATGAGAATCGTCGCCGTGTCGGTCGACGTCTTGTACACGGTGCTGCCGGCGCCGCACGTCACGATGAGCGTGTACGGGCCGGCGTCCACCGGCGCCGATCCGCCGGTGGTGTTGTACGTCAGCGCCGGCGTGAGGCTGTTCGAGCAGATCCCGCTCCCCGCGTGCGCGAGTCCGTCGTACGTCGTCGTGTCGCCGGTGGCGGTGGCCGTGGTGGGAATGAGATCCGCCGTGGCGGTGAACTGCACGCCGGACTCGGTGGCGCCGGATCCATCGAGGAAGACCACGCCCGCGGGCGCGTCGCCGCCGAAGGTCGGCGTGGCGGTCACGGTGTTGGTGCCGGCGTTGGGGCCGAGCGTCCAGCACACGCCCGCCTGGCCGTTCACGTCGGTGGCGTTGTTCACGGCGGTGGAGAACGGTCCGCACGCGTTGTCGACGAGCGTGTCGGAGGCGATGGTGCCGCCGCCGCTGGTGACCGCCCAGCCGACCGGCACGCCGGTCATGATCGTGCCCTTCGCCGTCTTGATGGTCACGACGGGGCGGCAGAGCGTGTTCAGCGCCGTGCCGACCGTCGTGTCGCTGGAGATGCAGTTGCCGCTGGCGTCATACACGGAGTACGACGGCGTGCCCGAGCCGGACTTCTGCGTGGAGCCGCCCGACGGCGTGCTCGTGGAGCCGCGGTTGAGCGACGGCATCCGCTGGAAATTCACGGCGGCGCCGCCCACGCCGCCGGTGGCATACAGGCCGTTGTCGACGGCGCCGAAGGGGCTGAAGTTGATCGCCGAGCCGCCCACGCCGCCCGTGGCGTACATCATCGTGCCGGCGTAGAGCGGCTTGGGCAGGACGAGGCTGGCCAGCTTGCGCAGCCAGCCGGGCATCCTGCTGGTCGACGCCACCGCCGACGGGCAATTGAGGAAACTCGGATCGGCGGGCGGCGTGATCTCGAATCCGGTCGTGGCCTGGTGGCCGAGGCGCAGCCGGTCGAAGACCGCCTGGGGGACGCCGAGCGAGGACGGAATGCAGACGGCGACCACCGCCGAGTCGATGAGCTGCGACGAGAACGAGACGGAGATGTACGTCGGGTACTGGTCGAGCTTGGTGTCGAGGCCCGACGGTCCGTTGGGATCGAGCTCGGTGATCGTGAGCAGGGTCGGGACGGTGACCGTGTGCGCCTGGAGCGACACGCCGGACTGTCCGGTGTTGGTGGCGAGGACCTGCGCACTGTCGGTGGGCTGAATGAGGAACGTGTTCGGCGACAGCCCGGCGTAGCAGAGCACCCCGCCGATGAACGCATCGATCTGCTGTGGCGTGCCGGGCAGCGTGCCCTGCGTGGCCTTCATCTGCACGAAGCTGACGATGTTGTTCGCCTGCGCCTGGGCGTCGGTCGTGTCGCCGGCCTGCACGAACTTGTCGAGGTTGTTCAGCTTGCCGATGACTGACTGCACGTT
>DASVWS010000118.1:0-6032 GCA_036393095.1 Gemmatimonadaceae bacterium
CTCGTGGACGGTGCGGCGATCGTCAACCAGACGGTGCTCGCCAAGGCGTCGTACGGGCCGTACGCCCGGGCGATGATCCGCATCTGCAAGGAAGAGAACTTCCACAAGCGCCAGGGCTACGAGATCGTCGCCACGCTCGCCAACGGCACGCCGGCGCAGAAGGCGATGGTGCAGGACGCCGTCAACCGCTGGTGGTGGCCGTCGCTCATGATGTTCGGCCCGAGCGACACGGACTCGCCGAACTCCGCCGAGCTGCTGCGCTGGAAGGTGAAGCACAAGACGAACGACGAGCTGCGCCAGCGGTTCGTGAACCTCACGATCCCCCAGGTGATGGCGGTGAACCTCACGGTGCCCGATCCCGACCTGCGCTACAACGACGACACGAAGGACTGGGAGATCGGCGCGATCGACTGGGCCGAGTTCCACGAGGTGATCCGGGGGAACGGTCCGTGCAACCGCGAGCGGCTCGCGGCGCGCCGCGCCGCTCACGAGAACGGCCGCTGGGTCCGCGATGCCGCCGCGGCCTACGCCGCGAAGCAGCGCGGCTCGTCCACCGCCGCCGCCTGAGCGCGCGCCCCGATGACCGACAACCGCCAACCCTCGCCCGACACGCAGTGGCCGCTCTGGGAGGTGTTCACCCAGCGCGAGCAGGGCGCCCCGCACGAACACGCCGGCAGCGTGCATGCCGCCGACGCCGAGCAGGCGCTGCAGAACGCGCGCGACGTGTATTCGCGCCGCGGTGAAGCGATCAGCCTCTGGGTCGTGCCGTCCGACGCCATCGTCGCCTCCACACCGGGAGACGCCGGTCCGTTCTTCGATCCCGGCAACGACAAGGCGTACCGGCACCCGCAGTTCTACAAGGTGCCGCGCGGAGTCCGCGGCCTGTGACCACACCCGCCGTCGCCGGCCCGCGCGAGACGCCGGTCGCGAATCCGCTGTTCGAGTACGTCGTGCGGCTCGGCGACGACCGGCTCGTGCTCGGCCATCGTCTTTCCGAATGGTGCGGGCACGGGCCGATCCTCGAGGAAGACATCGCGCTCTCCAACATCGCCCTCGATCTGGTGGGGCAGGCGGCGGCGCTGCTCGCCCTTGCCGGGCGCATCGAGGGCAAGGGCCGCGACGAGGATTCCCTCGCCTACTTCCGTGACGAGCGCGACTTCCGCAACGCGCTCCTCGTCGAGCAGCCCAACGGCGACTTCGGCGACACGATCGTGCGCCAGTTCCTGTTCGACGCCTACAGCGTGCTGCTGCTCGACGCCCTGAAGACCTGCGGACACGCCGAGCTGGCCGCGCTCGCCGCCAAGTCGCTCAAGGAAGACACGTACCACCTCCGCCACAGCAGCCAGTGGATGCTCCGGCTGGGCGACGGCACCGCCGAGAGCCATGCCCGCGTGCAGCGCGCGCTCGACGAGCAGTGGCGCTTCACCGGCGAGCTGTTCGTGCCCGATGCGATCGACGACGCCGTGGCCGCGCAAGGAATCCGCGTCGACCACGCGGCCCTCCAGGCCCGGTGGACCGACCTCGTGGCCGACGTCGTGACCCGGGCCACGCTCACGCTCCCGCCCGCGCAGCCCATGGCCGGCGGCGGACGCCGCGGCCGCCACTCGGAGCACCTCGGCCACCTGCTCGCCGAGATGCAGATCGTCGCCCGCTCGCACCCCGGAGCCTCCTGGTGAACGCCGCCCGAGCGAACCGCGACGACGTGCTGCGGATCCTCGGCACGGTGATGGATCCCGAGGTTCCGGTGCTGAGCGTGGTCGAGCTCGGCATCGTCCGCGACGTCGTTGTCGGCGACCGTGGCGTGCGCATCACGGTCACGCCGACGTATTCCGGCTGTCCCGCCATGCACACCATGGAGCGCGACATGCGCGCCGCGCTCATGGAGCACGGGTTCGCCGAGGTGGAGTTCGACACGGTCTACGCGCCGGCGTGGACGAGCGACTGGATCCCCGCCGAAGCGAAGGAGAAGCTCCGCCGATTCGGCATCGCGCCTCCGGCGCCGGCGGAGCAGGGCGGACTGATCGCGCTCACGCGGCGGCCGCCGGCGGTGGCCTGCCCCTACTGCGGGTCCGCGAACACGGAGCGGCGCAGCGAGTTCGGATCGACGGCGTGCAAGGCGATTCACTTCTGCAACGCCTGTCAGCAGCCGTTCGACGAGTTCAAGCCGTTCTAGCGCGGGCACGCGCTGGACGTTCGCGCCGTGTGACGGTCATCACGAGCCGATGATATCGTGATTCCATAATAGCAGAAGGTGGTGTGACGCGGCTCCCTACGCGGTCGTCTCGGCGTGGGTATGCTGGTGCCGTCTCACACTCCAATGGAGTTCTCCAATGCGAAGCGAAGTCGTTCGTCGGCGCTGTCGGACGTTCGTGGTTGCAGGGTTGATCGGGCTCGTCGGGTGCAGTGGAATCACGTCGCCGGGTGCCAACGGGACGGTGAGCCTGCAATCCCTGAAGTTGAGCGGGTGCGCCTCCTCGGCGTCGCCGCTCCCGGGTTGGGTCAACTGCTCGGGGAGCGTCACGCTCAACATCACCAAGACGGTCACCAGCGGGTACGTGTCCGTGTATTTCAACTATCCGGACGCCGGGTCGTTCTACCATGGGCAGATTCAGGTGTCGGGCCAGCCGGGCACGATCGTCGTGCCGATGATCAACGATTATGTCGCGAGCTGCGCGACGAGTCTCCAGACGTCGGTCGGCGTGTACGACGGGCCGGAGAGCAACTCGAGCGCGCCGATGCTGGCCAACATTCCGACCACCATCACCGCGACCTGTTGAGCGTCCGATCTGCGGCCGTCAGACCCGGCGCGTGCGCCACCGCCCGCGCCGGAACGCCACCGCACTCGCCGCCGCCAGCACCGCGTACGCCGCGGTGATCGAGCCGAACACGCCGAGCTGGCCGAGCGGCGTGCGCGTCGCCAGGAACCACGCGAGCGGAATTTCCATCACCCAAAACACGCCGAGGTTGATCGCCGTCGGCGTCCCGGTGTCGCCGGCGCCGTTGAAGGACTGGGTGAGCACCATGCCGAAGGCGTAGAGCGGGAACCCGAGCGCGATCGTTCGCAGGGCGAGCACCGCCACGTGCTCGATCGCCGCGTCGGGCGTGAACACCCGCACGATGAACGGCGCCAGCGTCACGAACAGCACGCCCAGCGAGCCCAGGAACGCGAGGTTGTACCGCGCCGCCGTCCACACCGACTGCTCGGCGCGGTCCGGATCGCGCGCGCCGAGCGACTGGCCGACCATCGTGGCCGCGGCGTTGCTCAGCCCGAAGGCGGGAAGCAGCGCGAAGAGAACGACCCGGATGGCGATCGTGTAGCCCGCCAGCGCCACGCTGCCGAACCCGGCCAGGATGCGCACCAGCCCGATCCAACTCGTGGTGCCGACGAATACCTGGAACGTGCCGACCGCGGACATGCGCGCGATGCGCATCATCGTGCTCCCGTGCAGCGCCAGGTGGCGGCGCTTCACGGCGAGATGTCCCGACCCGCGCGCGAGTCGCGTGCAGGCGAACAGCACGCCGGTGCCGCGCCCGATCGTCGTGGCGATCGCGGCGCCGGCCACCCCCAGGCGCGGGAAGGGCCCGATACCGAAGATCAGCAGCGGGCCGAGCACGATGTTGATCCCGTTCGCGAGCCAGAGCACGCGCATGGCAATGGCGGCGTCGCCTGCGCCGCGGAATACGGCGTTGATCACGAACAGCAGGAACGCCGTGGCGCTGCCGCCCAGCATGACGCGCGTGAACAGGGTGCCCGTGGCGATGACGCCGCGATCGGCGCCCATGAGCGCGAGCAGCTGCGGCGCCCAGAGCGCGCCGGCGAGGCCGGTTGCCCCCGACACGAGCACGCCGAGTCCGATGGCCTGCACGGCCGCGCCGGCGGCGGCGTCGTGGTCGCGTTCGCCGATGCGGCGGGCGACGAATGCCGTGGCGCCGATGCTCAGCCCGAACGCCAGCGTGTACACCACCGACATCATCGTTTCGGTAAGGCCCACGGTGGCGACCGCGTTCGCGCCCAGGTGCGCCACCCAGAACACGTCGACCACGGCGAAGATGCTCTCCATCACCATCTCGAGCACCATCGGCACGGCGAGCAGGAAGATCGCGCGGCCGACGGGGCCGGCGGTGTAGTCATGGCGCCCGCCGCGCGCGGCGAGCCGCAGCTCGCTCCATCCACGGGCGAGCCGGCTCCCGCCCGATCGGTCCATGGTTTGCTCGAGGTCTGACACGTGGAGGTTCTCCGTGCGGAAAAAGAAATCGCCCCGTCTGCTGTGCCGGCCGCAGGTGGGGCGATGAATCGTCCGCTGGAAGTGAGGAGCGGCGTGTTACGCCATCGTGCTCCTCGCGGGCCTGCTCCGGCTCGAATTGGTGGGCACCGTGACCGGCGCACCGGCGAGGAACGCCGGCGTCGCGTCCCGGGGGACCGGGACGAACGGGGTCGGGGTGCTGAGCTGGAGCAGGATCATGGACGAACCTCGAAGGAGCCGCGCGAACGCGCGCGCGGGGTCAACCATGTTACAATCGCCGAGTCAGCGAGTCAATGGCGTCACGCCCGAAGGAGATCGTCGATGCGCTCGGCAATCCGCTCCGAGTCCGGCAGCACCGCGTTCAGCAGCACCGGGTGGTACGGCATCGGCACGTCTTCCACGGTCATCCGGTCCACCGGCGCGTCCAGATGCCAGAACGCTTCGCGCGCCACCGTCGCCGCGATCTCGGCGCCGAAGCCCGCCGTCATCGTATCCTCGTGCACGATCAGGCAGCGGCCCGTGCGCCGCACCGACTCGAGCACCGCCTCGCGGTCCCACGGCGCGATCGTGCGCAGGTCCAGCAGGTGCACGCCGCCCGACGCGCCGAGCCGATCCGCGGCCTCCGTGCACCGCAGCGCCATCGCGCCCCAGCTCACCACCGTGATCCGGTCGCCCTCGCGTACGTGCCTGGCACGGCCGAAGGGAATGACATAGTCGTCCCCCGGATACCGCGCGCTCCCGTCGCTCGTCATGAGCAGCGACCGGTGCTCGAAAAAGATCGTCGGGTTGCGGCTCCGCATCGCCGACCGCAACAGTCCCACCGCGTCCGCGGAGTTGGACGGGATCGCCACCTGCCACCCGATCGCGTGCGCGAACCGCACCTCGTCGCTCAGGCTGTGCCAGGGGTCGCCCACGTCCTTGCCGAATCCCCCCGGCATGCGCACCACGATCGGCGCCGCGAACCGGTTGTTCGTGCGCCACCGCATGGTGCCGCAGTTGTTGAGCTGTTCGGTGGCCGGATCGGCGTACTTCCTGAACTGGATCTCGGCCACCGGCATCAGCCCCGCCACCGCCATCCCCACCGCGCGGCCGATGATCCCCTCCTCCGACAGGCTCGTGTCGAAGACGCGCTGCGCGCCGAAGCGCTTCTGCAGCCCTTCGGTCACCAGGTGGACGCCGCCCTTGCGTCCCACGTCCTCGCCGAACACGAGCACCTTGGGATTCCGCTCCAGCTCCGTGCGCAGTGTGCGGCGCACCGCCTCGGCGAGCCGCAGCATCTCCCCCTCTTCGGCGGGCGACTCGCGGCCGTCGAGCGCTGAGAGCTCCGCGTCCGAGAGCCCGCCCAGCGTCTCCGCGTCGCCCTCGCGCCGCGGCTCGGCGTACAGGAACCGCTTCACCGTTTCGGCCTTCGGCGCCGGGCGCGCCCGCGCGCCCTGCAAAGCCCGCTCCACGTCGCGCGCCACCTCGGCTTCCAGCTCCGCCCAGTCCGCCTTCGACATGAATGCCGGCACCAGGTACTCGCGCAGCCGCGGCAGCGGATCGCGCTTGGCGTCGGCGGCGATCTCGGCCTCCGTGCGGTACCCCTTCTGGTTGTCGGGGCCCGAGTGGCTGCACAGCCGCGGCACGGTCAGGCGGATGAGCGCCGGTCCCTTGCCCGCGCGCACGTGATCCACGACTTCCTTGAGCAGTCGCGCGGCCTCGTCGGGATTCGTGCCGTCGCCGTCGCGAACCAACAGATTGCCGAACGACGCCAGGTTGGCCGCGATGTCGCCGCCGGGCGTCTGCATG
>DASVWS010000119.1:0-23982 GCA_036393095.1 Gemmatimonadaceae bacterium
TGACGCCGAACATCTCGCCGATCTCCTCGAGCGTGCGCTCGCGTCCGTCGTCGAATCCGAAGTAGAGGCGCAGCACGCGCTGGTGGCGCGGCGACAGCGCCTCCATGGCCCGCTCGAGGTCGGCGCGGAGCAGACGATGCGCCGCCTCTTCCTCGATGTCGGGGGCCTCCCCGTGCACGAACTGCTCCAGCATGGCGCGGTCGCCCTCGCGGCTCAGCGGCGCGTCCAGGCGCAGCTCGTTGCGGTTCACGCCCACCAGCGAGCGCACCACCGGCTGGGACAGACCGGTGACCAGCGCCAGCTCTTCTTCCGTGGGCTCGCGGTCGAGTTCCTGCCGGAGCGACGCCGAGGTCTTCACCACGCGCGACAGATCGCCGGTGCGATTGAGGGGCAGGCGCACGGTGCGGCTCTGGCGGGCGAGTGCCGCGAGGATGGACTGGCGCACCCACCACACGGCGTACGAGATGAACTTGACCCCGCGGTCGGGATCGAAGCGGTGCGCCGCCGTCATCAGGCCGACGTTGCCCTCCTCGATGAGATCGAGCAGCGAAAGCCCGCGGTTGCGGTACTTCTTGGCCACCGAGATCACGAAGCGCAGGTTGCGCTGCACGAGGTCATTGAGTGCCGCTTCGTCGCCCTTCTGGATGCGGCGCGCCAGCGCCAGCTCTTCCGCCGCCGTGAGGAGCGGATAGCGATTCACTTCGAGCAGGTACTGGTCGAGGATGTCCGGATGCTGCGGCAGCGACGGGGGCGGCGTCGCCGATTTCGTTGCCCGCTGAGCTTTCACGCGCGACATGGACTCACCTTCAGGCGTCATGGGGGTGACCGCAATCTTCCCTTCGGTGATGGCTGCCGCATCAGCCGAAACCTGATACTGCGTGGGGACATTACCGTAATCTGAAATGCGTGCCGCGTTACGCTTCCCGGGGGGACGCCTGCGGTCGCCGCGCACGCTCGCCGGCGCGGCGCAAACAGGCGAAGGCGAAACCCCTACGCGCGCTCAGGGCATCTCCGCTAGTTGCGCTCCTGCGCCAACCGTTTCTTCTCTGGTGGCTGCGGTGCGGCCGGCCCCCACGCGCGGGGTGGAGAGTCCGGGATGCGATGCCGAACCATACGCGAACGTTCAACGGACAGGTGGCCTTGAAACGACTGCAAGCGGAGGCCGGCCCCATGCGGGGCGGCGGATGCCTTCGGGACGTATGGCGCCGCGCCGTGCGCGCGGCGCTGGTGGCGGTGTTCGGCGCGGCGGCGCTCGGCGCGCTCGCACCCGCCTCGGCGCGGGCGCAGCAGCGCGACGGCGTCGTCGAATGCCGGAATTGTCACGCCAACCGTGAGTTCCTGGTGGGGAAGGGCAGGCCGGGGATGCCCGACTCGCTCCTCTTCGTTCCCGACTCGCTGTTGCACGACTCGAAGCATGCAGGGCTCACGTGCACGAGCTGCCACCCCGCGTTCGCCGGCGGCTACCCGCATCGCATCACGACGACGATCGCCGTACCCTGCCAGAGCTGCCACCAGAAGGAAGGGGAGGACTGGGCGAAGTCGATCCACGCGCCGGACGCGGTGACGCGCGGCAACGCGCCCACCTGCACCACCTGCCACGGCACGCACCACGTGCTGGGCGCCGCCGATCCCCGCTCGCCGACCTATCCGTTGAACGTGGCCGGCCTCTGCGGAGGCTGCCATGCGAATCCGAAGATCGTCGGCACCTACTTCAACCAACCCAAGGACACGGCTGCGCGCACCGCCGTGAACGCGTACTACAAGACGGTGCACGGCATCGCCATGACGAAGGCGGGGCTCGTGGTGTCCGCCACGTGCAATGACTGCCACGGCGCGCATCTCATCCTGCCGCCCGATTCGGCGCAGTCCACGATCAACCGCGGCCACATCGCCGAGACCTGCGGCAAGTGCCACGTCGGCGTGCTCGCGACCTTCGACTCGTCGTCGCACGGGCAGGCGCTGCTCACCGGCGCCAAGACGCCCTCCGGCCATTCGGCGCCGGTGTGCGTGGACTGCCACCCGGCACACCAGATCGTCTCGGCGTCCGACCCCGTCTGGTTCCGCGGCGTGGTGCGCGAGTGCGGGTCGTGCCACGAGCACGAATACGAGACGTACTTCGAGACGTATCACGGGCAGGTGACCGAGCTGGGCTTCGGCCTCACCGCCAAGTGCAGCGACTGCCACACGGCGCACGCCATGCTGCCGATGACGGATCCGAAGTCGTCGACCAATCCGGCGAACCTGGTGGCGACGTGCGGCGCCTGCCACCCCGAGGCCAACGCGAACTTCGTGAGGTACCAGCCGCACGGCGATCCCAAGAACCGGGCGATGTTCCCGCGCCTGTTCTGGACCTGGCTGTTCATGACCACGCTGCTGGTGAGCGTCTTCGCGTTCTTCGGGGCGCATACGCTGCTCTGGCTGGGGCGGCTCATTCTCAACCGGCTGCGCGGCCGCACCAACGGTGGCGCGCATCCGCCCGGCGGGCCGCGCCCGGGGACGCAGGAGGACCACGCATGACCAAGCCCATGGCCGTTTCCGACCGCGGCACGAGTCGCTACCTCACGCGCTTCGGCCCCGTCGAGCGCACCATCCACGCCCTCGTGATCGTGTCGTTCCTCGGGCTCGTGATCACGGGCGTGCCGCTCCGCTTCGCCTACGCGCCCTGGGCCACGCCGCTGATGAAGTTCCTGGGCGGCCCGGCGTCCGCGGCGTTCATCCACCGCGTCTGCGCCGCGATCACCTTCGGCTACTTCTTCCTCCACATCGCGTCCGTGGTGCGGAAGTTCTTCACGACCGACGACAAGCGGTCGATCTTCTGGGGCCCGCGCAGCATGGTCCCGCAGCCGAAGGACATCCGCGACGTGATCGGGATGTTCAAGTGGTTCCTGGGCCTCGGCCCGCAGCCGAAGTTCGACCGCTTCAGCTACATGGAGAAGTTCGACTACTGGGCGGTGTTCTGGGGCGTGGCCATCATCGGCGGATCGGGGCTGCTGCTCTGGTTCCCCACGTTCTTCGCGCGCTTCCTGCCCGGGTGGATGTTCAACGTGGCCACCATCGTGCACGGCGATGAAGCGCTGCTCGCGCTGGGCTTCATCTTCACGATCCACTTCTTCAACGTGCACCTGCGCCCCGGCAAATTCCCCATCGATCTCGTGATCTTCACGGGCCGCGCGCGCGAGGAGTACTTCGAGGAGGAGCATCCGCTGGAGTACGAGCGGGATGCGGAGCAGGGCCGGCTGGACGCGCTGCAGGCGCGGGAGCCGTCGCGCGCGGCGTATCTCTGGTCGATGACGCTCGGCTTCGCGGCGCTCGCGCTCGGGGTCCTCCTCGTCCTGCTGGTGATCTACGCCCTCGTGAGCTGAGGAGGGCAGCGCGGTGCTCCGGCCGTTCCGCATTTCGGGTCTCGTGATGGCGCTGGCGCTGCTGGGCGCGCGGGGCGCCGGCGCGCAGCGCGTCAGTCCGACCGACGTGGACTGCATCACCTGCCACCCGAACGTGCACGCGACGATGGTCGGCGCCGGCGAGAAGACCGCCGTGCGCTGCCGGACCTGCCACGCCCAGGCGCACGCGCCGGTGGACCAGCTCTACACGGGCGTGGGCACCGACTCCACGGTGCTGCCCGACAAGATGTACCTGGCGCGCGTCGCCTGCCGCGAATGCCACACCGGCGCCGAGCGTGGGGCAGCGGCCGGCGCACCGCGCACTGCCGCGCTGACCCGCGCCTGCACGAGCTGCCATGGCGCCCGCTTCGAGCAGATGCTGCCGCGGTGGAGCGCGGCGATGACCGCGCACACGCAGGCCGCCGATGCGTACGTGGCTTCGGCCGCAGCCGATCCAAGGCTTGCCGCGCAGCCGGGCGCGCGCGCCCGGGTCGCGGCGGCGCGCGCGTCGGTCTCACTCGTGACGGCGGGGAACGGCCTGCACAACGTGCCCGGCGCCGACGCGCTCCTCCGCACCGCGGTGCGCACAGTGGGCGACGCCTACCGCGCCGCAGGACTTCCGGTCCCCGCGGCGCCGGCGCTGGGGCCCGATCCGGCCATCGAGGCGTGCGCGTACTGCCACTACGGAATCGAGACCGTGCGGGGCACGGTGGCGGGGCGTTCGTTCGATCACGCCGATCACGTGCTGCGCGCCGGCGTCGCGTGCACGCAGTGTCACTCGGCGGCGAACTACTTCACCGGCACCGCCGGGCAGGTCGATCCGCGCCACGGCCACACGACGGTCTCGGCCGCGTCGTGCAACGACTGTCACCACGTGAAGTCGACGCTCGCCTGCACGACCTGCCACCAGCCCGGCGCGCTGGCCGCGCACGCCGACAGCGCGACCCTCGCGCTCCGGCTCACCCCCGCGGGCGCGCCGGCGTCGCGGCGCGTGGCCTTCCGGCACGATGCGCACGCGGCGGTGGCCTGCGCGAGCTGCCACACCGACCGCTCCGGCGTGCGCAACGTCGCGGCGTGCACGACCTGCCACGAAGCGCACCACGAGCAGGCGGCGGACTGCACGGCGTGCCACGGCACGTCCGTGCGCAGCTTCCATACGGCGGCGAACCACCTGGCGTGCACGCAGTGTCACGCGAGGCAGACGGTGCAGCTCCTCACCGGCAACCGCACGTTCTGCCTGAGCTGCCACGTGGACCGGCGCGACCATCACCCGGCGCAGGAGTGCGCGCCCTGCCACATGCAGATGTCGCCGGCCGAAGTGCAGGCGCGGATTCTCGGCGGACGGCGGTAGCGGATCAGTCGCGCGCCGCGGCCGGAGCGCGGGGCCGGCGCCGGACGTTGAGCACGATCTCCCGTCCGAGGAGGCGCAGGATACCGCCGAGCCGGAAATTCCGCACGAACGCCCCGGGCGGAAACAGCTCTGCCTTGTCGTTGACCGTCGCTTCGGAGAAGGCGCGGATCTCGCCCAGCAGCGCGCGGTGGACGTCGGGGTCCAGCGCGCCGTCGCCCGCTTCGGCGAGCCGGCGGCGCAGGGCGCGCGCGGCCGACAGCCGGCCCGCCACCTCCTCCGCCTGCTTCGGGTCGATGCGCCCGTACGCGCGCTTGATCGCGTTGAGCCGCTCGGCGCCGTCGTACGTGGCGTCCACGATCTCGGCGCGCGACATGGCGTCGGTGCTGTAGTTGAGGAACGATTCCCAGTCGCGCTGCTGGTCGAGCAGGGCCCGGTGCTCGGCCAGGGTGTGGGCGCGGATCCGGTACCCCTGCGCTTCCGCCTGCTCGAAGCCGTCGCTCCCCGGATCGATGAACGGTCCCATGGGCGTGATGAAGGCGGAGAGCCGGCGATCGAAGCGGGTGAACAGCCGCTCGATCGCGTCCACCATCTCGAGGACGTTCGCGTAGCTCTGCCCCGGCAGGCCGATCATGAAGAACATGTCCAGGTTCTCGCAGCGGAGCGCGAGCATCTCGGCGATCCCCGCTTCGAGCTGGGCGTTCGTGTAGCGCGCCTTGCCGAGCCGCGCGCGGATCGCCTCGTCGTGGCTCTCGGGGGAGAGCTCCGCTCCCCAGTGCGGGATGGCGGCGTCGATGCGCCGCACCAGCTCGGCGGGGGGCGGCTCGAAGAATTCGAAGACGATGCGGTTGGTGACGCCGCTGCGCCCGATGGCGTCGACCACGGTGCGCGCGTACTCGGGACCGCCGTCGTTGATGTCGCCCACCAGGAAGATCGGGGCACGCGTGAAGAAGGCCAGCGCGCGCACCTGTGCGGCGATCGCGTCCGGCCCGCGGAGCAGCGGGTGCTGCGCGGTCATGAAGCGCCTGAACGCGGCGTTCGACGCGCCGCAAGTCACGCACCCGCGGGCGCAGCCGCGCACCGTGAGCACGGCGGTGATCGGATGCCGCCACCACGCCTGGAAGGGAATGCTCGTCCAGAAGTCGAGGTGGCCGACCACCGAGCCCACCATCATCCCGACGTCGAGGTCGTACGGGTCGAGCGACGGCGGCGCGAGCGACGCGTCGTTCACCCGCACCTCGCCGTCCTGCTTCCACGTGAGGTTGGGCACGCGGTCGAACCGGCGTTCGCCCTCGAGTTCGCGCACGAGCGCCAGCAGCGCCGGCTCGGTCACGCTCCCGCGCAGCACGAAGTCCACGGCCGGATTCCGGATCAGTTCGTCGTGGAAGTAGGTGGCGGAGATGCCGCCGAACACCACCGGAATGTCCGGGTGCAGACGCTTGAGCAGCGCCGCCACTTCGGGTCCGCCGTGCGCGTGGGGCAGCCAGTGGAGGTCGATGCCGAACAGGCGCGGCCGGAACCGGCGCAGGAACCGCTCCGGCCGGAAGCGCCGGCTGCGCATCATGCGCAGCGCGAGGTTGACGATGCGCGTGCGGTATCCGTGCTGCCGCAGGTAGGCGGCGAGCGTGACGAAGCCGATCGGGTACATCTCGAAGATCGGCGTCGAGGGGATGACGTCGCTGATCGGGCCGTAGAAGATCGTGCGGTCGCGGAAGTCGAAGATGCTCGGCGGGTGGATGAGGACGACGTCCGGCTGATTCATGGCCGAGCGGCCGTCAGCTTCCCTTGCCCGGCGCCGGGCGCGCGGCGCGGACCGTTCCCATGGCCGGCACGCGGTGGCAGCTCTCGCAGGCCCGTCCCGGATAGTGCTTGGTGCGCGTCGCGTGGCACGCCGTGCAGATCTGGCGGCTCCACACGTTCAGGTTCGGCACGGTCTTGTGGCACTCGCTGCACGCCACGTGGTCCACGACCTTGTGCTTGGCGAGCACGCCGCCGCGGTGACAGCTTAGGCACGCCGTCTGCGGCTGGTGGTGCTGCGCGTGGCAGTTGTCGCAGTCCAGCGACTTGGCGCTCATCACCGGGGCCGTGTGGCACGCCTTGCATTCCAGGTTCGCGGCGAGGTGCGCCTGGTGCGTGAAGTCGCCCTTGGCCACGTGGAAGGTGTCCGTGGGCGCGCCGCCCGGTCCGGCGTGGCAGCGGGCGCAGTTGGGCACCGGCTGCACGGTCGGGTGGTGGCAGTTGTCGCAGCTGGCGGCCGAGGTGAGCGTGATGCCGCCGTGCGCCGAGAAGGGCGTGTGGCAGGTGCTGCACTGCAGGCCGCCCTGGAGTACGTGCGCCGTGTGGTCGAAGCTGCGCCCGTCGAAGGTGCCCTTCTGCTGTTCGACGCCCAGGTGGCACTGCAGGCACTGGTTCTCGCTCACCGGCGGCCCGAGGTCGACGGCCGGCACGCGGTACGGCACGCCGGCGTCGCGCACGGCCTGGCGCACCAGGCTCACCGAGGCGCGCAGCAACTGGTCGGCGTACACGATGTTGTGCGCGCCCTTGCCGGCGCGCACGAAGTCGACGTTCTCGCGCGCCATGCCGAGCAGGCTGTCGGCGCGGTTGCGGCTGCGCAGCGGCATCGTCGTCGCCGCGGCCTCCGCCGCTTCCACGACCGGGCCGACGATCTGCACCTTGCGCTCCATCTGCCGTTCCCAGCCGGGGAGCACGTTGGCGTACTTGATGCCGTGGCACGACATGCAGGAAGCGTCGCTGGCGACGTGCACGGTGTCGTGGCCGGGCAGCTTCGACGCCTGGTTGTGGCAGGCCACGCAGGCCACGCGGGCGCTGTACATCTGGCTGGGCATCGGCCCCACGCCGTGCCCGCCGATCCCGGCGTACAGCTTCTGTTCGTCCTTGTGCACCGACGTGTGGCAGCTCTTGCAGTCGAGCTCCACCGTCGTCGTCAGCGACACGATGCGGTGGTCGAGCGACGTGTGGCACTGGATGCACGCGATGTTGTGCTGCGAGACGTGCACCTGGTGCAGCATCTTCGGGTTGTCGAACTGCGCCAGCCGGGCGGGCTCGTTGTGGCAGCTCACGCAGCGCGCCGCGTCGGCCGTGCCCGTGCCCTGCGTGACCTGGTTGTGGCACGACAGGCAGTCGATGCGGTCCTTGACGTACTGCGCGTGGTCGATGACGTACCCCTCGGGCGACGTGACCGTCGGCGGCGAGGGGTGGCACCCGATGCACCCGCCCACGGGCTGTCCGGCCGGCCGCCCCTTGAAGTGGCAGAGGAAGCACGTGCCTTCGGTGACCGCGATGTGGGTGCCCTGCACGATCTGCGAGTGGCAGCTCGTGCAGTGGAGCTGCATACCCTCGCGCACCTCGCCCAGGTGCTTGGTGTGGTCGAACTTCACGCCCTTGAAGTCGACGCGGCCCTCGATCAGCCGGTCGGTGTGGCATCCCGAGCGCAGGCAGGCGGCGTCCTCGATCTCCGCCCACGGGCGGGTCTTCGTGGCGCCCGTGAAATCCTTCACCACCATGTTGGCGGCCTGGATCTTCTTCATCGCCTCGGCTTTCACGCCGGGGGCGATGTGGCACTTGATACAGGCGACGTTGCGGTGCGTCGACGTCGTCCA
Source organism: Gemmatimonadaceae bacterium (assembly GCA_036393095.1). Classification (GTDB taxonomy): domain Bacteria; phylum Gemmatimonadota; class Gemmatimonadetes; order Gemmatimonadales; family Gemmatimonadaceae; genus JAGWRI01. The sequence continues at coordinate 8,349 of DASVWS010000119.1, forward strand.
CGACTGGTAGTACGGCTTCATGATGTGGCAGCTGCCGCAGAACCAGGGCTGGCTGGAGATCTGCACGAACGTGACCGTGCCCACGGTCGCCAGAATGATCGTGAGGATGCCGACCGGAATCAGGATGCGCGCGAGCCGCGAGATGCGCCGGCGGACGGCAGGTGACATCCCGCTACCCGTCCCGGCCGGTGGAATCGGTCTTGCGGAGCGCCCGCAGGGCCAGCCATGCCAGCACGACGGCCGAGAGCGAGAGGAACCACACCGGCGCGAGCAGCAGCTTGTGCTCCCACCGGTCGTCGCGCGCCGTACTCGCCGCGTCGTTCAGGTCCACCGACACCGAGCTCACCTTGCGGGCGAGATCGTTCACGCGGCTGAGGTCCAGGCTGTGCTGGGCCTGCGCGATCTGCTTGTAGTACGTGAGCGCCGACTGATACCGGAACCGGTAATAGCCCACCTGCCGTCCCTCGCGCGCCATCTCGTCCACGGCCTCGCGGGCCGACGCGATGTCGCGGCTCGCCTGCGAGATGCTGCGCTGCAGGTCCACGCCCATCTGGTGCGCCGGCGAGTTCGACGCGTGGCACCGGTCGCACGTGGCGCCGATCGTGTCGATCGCCACGCGCTCGGTGCTGTGGTTCTGGTGACAGCCCAGGCAGCCGTGCAGCTTCCCGCGCTCGGAGGCGATGCCGTGCGGCCCCGACTCGAACGCCTGATCCACCAGCGCGTGGCACTGTCCGCACACGCTGGCCACTTCGGGGCCCGTGGGGGGCAGCGCCGAGTGCGCGCCGTGGCAGGCGATGCACGTGGGCGCCGCGAAGTTCTGCTGCTGGAAGAGCGCCACGCCGTGGGCGCTGTTCTTGAACTGGTCGAGCTGGTCGGTGCGCAGGTGGTACTTCGCCATCAGCTTGGTGTCCGAATGGCAGCGGGCGCACGTGGCCGGGATGTTCGTGGGGTAGACGCGGCTGCGCGCATCGTACGGCGGATAGATGATGTGCGTGCCGTGGCAATCGGTGCAGGTGGGCGCGTCGGTATTGTGCTCGCCGAACAGCAGCTGCCCGTGCTTGCTGGTGCGGAACTGCGCGAGCTGGCCCGTGGGCAGCCCGTACTCGCGCATCCGGTTCGGGTCGGAGTGGCACGACCCGCAGAGCTGCGCCGTCTGCAGCTTGTTCGGCGAGCCGATGAAGCTGCCCTGATGCGCCGCCGGCAGCGCGCGTGCACCGGCGTTGCCGCCGTGGCAGGACACGCAGGTGACGCCGTGCTGCGAATGCACGCCCACGGCGGCCGCCTCGCGCTGTGCGGCGTGGCACGCCAGGCACCCGTTGGCCGAATCGACGCCCATCGCGACCTGGGCGAGGGCGCGGACGGGAAGGGCGGCGAGCGCGACGAGCGCGGCGGCGCTCAGCGCGATCCTGATCGTGGCGCGTCTCATCGGGCAACCCCCGTTCCCGGCGTGGGCTGCGGCGCGGGCTTGAGCTGCGGGAGCGTGGGGCCCGGCACCGCCAGCGGCTGCGTCACGGGCGTCAACTCGCCCGAGATGGCCACGGGCGTCGAGCGGAGCTGCCAGCCGGCCGCCCAGGCGATGGCGAAGCCGAGGAAGAAGGCGACGCCCACCCCGGCCACGATCGGGCGCTTGCGCAGCCGGCGCTCCGGCGACCGGTCGAAGAGCGGCAACAGCACGAGCACGAGGCCGAGGAGGACGAACCCGGCGAACCCCCACGGCCCGAGGTAGTAGAAGAGCGCGCGCGACACGTCGGCCACGATCCAGGTGGAGCGCAGCGACTCCGGAATGTGCGCCGGATCCGCCGGGGCGGCCACGTCGCGCGGGTAGAGCGCCGCGGCGGTGATCACCAGCGTCAGCACCAGCACGCCGACGATGAGCGACCGGAGGAAGTGGTGCGGGAAGAAGGGCACGCCCGCCTCGTCGTCGGCGCCGACGTCCCGGGCGTCGGGCGATCGGGGCGGCGCGATGCCGTGCTTCCGCACCAGCGTGAAGTGCAGCACGAGCAGCGCCAGCGCGAGCCAGGGCAGCAGGATCACGTGGATGGCGAAGAAGCGGCTCAGCGTGGCGCCCGACACGAGCGGGTCGCCCCGCAGGATCTCGACGAGTGCGCCGCCCACGAGCGGCACGTGGCCGAGCACGCTCAGCCCTTCGGTCACCGTCCAGTACGACCACTGGTCCCACGGGAGCAGGTAGCCCGTGGCGCCGAACGCGAAGATCACGAACAGCAGCAGCAGGCCCACCAGCCAGTTGGTCTCGCGCGGCGGCTTGTACGACGCGTCGAAGAACACGCGTCCCATGTGCACGAGCGCCGCGATCACGATGAGGTTGGCGCCCCACACGTGCGCGTCGCGGATCAGCCAGCCCATCGTCACGCCGGACACCACGTGCTGGATGCTCTGGTACGCCTCCTCGGCCGACGGGCGGTAGTAGAACGAGAGCAGCACGCCCGTGACCACGAGTACCATGAACAGCAGGTAGGTGATGCCGCCGAAGGCCTGCCGCCAGCCCGCGTAGCGCGACAGCCGGTGGTTGAGCGATTTGCGAAAGGCCTGATCGATGGGCAGGCGCGTGTCGATGCGTCCGTAGAGCAGCCCCACGAACCGCAGAATGGCGAGTAGGCTGGCGTCCGTGCTGGCCTTCAGGTCCTCCCAGAAGCGCCGGCTCCACGCCGTCGTCGCTGCCCAGGCACGTCCGAGCATGTTAGGGCCTCCCCACGTAGACCACGGAGTCGCGCACGAACACGGGGAACCGCTGCAGCGGCACCGTCGTCAGGCCGCGCACCACGTTGCCCTGCAGGTCGTACACGATGTAGGTGCACGGCGAGAGCACGCGCATCGAGGTCGGATCCCAGCTCAGAATGCATTCGTCGGAAGGCGAGACGCCCTGCAGCCCCGCGTACGACTGCTCGCCCGTGCGCACCACGAGGATGACCTGATTGCCCCAGTCCACGACGCGGCTCGCGCCGACGGGGAACTGCGCCACCGGGGCGACGACGAACGCCGGCTGCAGCTCCGCAAGCTGCAGGCGCTCCGGCGGGAGGAGATACAGGAGCCCGATCAGGGCCGCCGCCACCACCATCAGCACCACGATGCCGCCCAGCAGGTGTTCGCTGAAGCCGGCGTCCCAGGACGTGCCGCCGCCGTCCGACTCCGTGGTTGGGGATGTCATGGCCGCACGGCTCCGTCCAAGCGAGATCTCATCGGTCCGATCCGGAATGAAAGTGCACGCACGATTGCTGTCGCCGCTTCGGTCGTCGTCCGGCGCGCGCTGACGCGCGTCGTCCGGCGTTCTCCTGCGGCTTTCGCGGCTGAACCTACCGGCCGCCTGACGGCCATGTGTCGGGAAACTCCTGAATCTGTGTCAGGCCGGCTGCCACTGTCACTCAGGGTAGTCATGGGGGGGCGGGGCATCGGTGGGGGGATTCCGTTCCTCGTCGTCGTGCAGCATGCGGACGGCCGGCGTGTCCAGATCGTCGAACTGTCCGCGATCGGCCGCCCACACGAACGCCGCGACGGCGGCGCCCACGACGAGCAGCGCCAGCGGCACGACGATGTAGAGGACGCTCATTGCGCGCTCCGGCCGAAGGTCCGCGCCTGCCAGGAGCTGATCACCACGGTGAGCGAACTCGCCGGCATCATCAATGCTGCGACGAGGGGATTGATCGCGCCGGTCATCGCGAGGCCGGCGCCCGCCAGATTGTAGAGCAGCGAGAAGACGAGATTGCGGCGAATCACGCGCATCGTCCGCTCGGCGCCGCCCACCAGACGCACGAGCGGCGCGAGTCCGGGCTCCGTGAGATACACGTCCGCCGTCGCCAGACAGGCCTCGGCGCCGCCGTGCACGCCCACGCCCACCGACGCCGCGGCCATCGCCGCCGCGTCGTTCACGCCGTCGCCCACCATGACGACCGGGCGTCCGTTGCGCGCCTGCTCCACCGCGCGGAGCTTGTCCTCGGGCGACGCGCTGCCCGCCGCGTCGGCTTCGGGAATGGCGAGCGCGCGCGCGACGTCGCGCACCACGGCCGGCGCGTCGCCCGAGAGCACGCGAACGCTCCACCCGCGCTCGCGCAGCGCGCAAACGGCGTCCGCGGCACCGGCGCGCACCGGATCGCCGAACCCGGCCGCGGCCACCACGCGTCCATCCACCGCCACCAGCACCGGCGTGAGGCGCGCCTCCGGTTCGGGCAGTGCGGGCGCCGCCGCGGGCGGCGGGAGCTGCGCGCGCACGAAGCGCGGCGATCCCACCACGACGTCGTGCCCGTCCACGCGGCCGCGCACGCCGCCGCCCACGACGTGCACGGTCGTCTCCGCACGCGCGGGCGCGACCTCGGGCCACGCGGCACGGAACCCGGCGGCGATGGGGTGCGTGGAATCGGCCTCGAGCGCCAGCACCAGCGGGCGTACGCCGTCGTCGCCGCTCCACTGCACGAGGGCGGTGCGCCCCTCGGTGATCGTGCCCGTCTTGTCGAGCAGGAGGAGGCCGGGACGGGCGAGCGTCTCCACGACGTCGCCGCCCTTGATGAAGATGCCGGCGCGCGCCGCCCGCCCGATGGCCATCGACACGGCGAGCGGCGTGGAGAGCGCCAGCGCGCAGGGGCAGGTGACGATGAGCAGCGAGATGGCGTTGTCGACGGCGCGCGCGGGATCGCGGATTTCCCAGAGGGCGAGGGTGACGGCGGCGAGCAGCAGCACCGCGGCTACGAACCAGGCGGCCATGCGGTTCGCCGTCTCCACGACCGGCGCCCGGCGCCGCGCGCTCTCGTCCACCTGCCGCAGGATCTTCGCCACGCGGCTCGACTCGCCGGCCTGCTCGACGCGCACGCGCAGGGGCGACGACAGGTTCACGGTTCCCGCATAGACGGCCGCGCCTTCATCCACCGTCACGGGATGCGACTCGCCGGTGAGCAGCGCTGCATCGAGCTGCGACCGTCCGCGCGTCACCACGCCGTCGGCGGCGAGCGTCTCGCCGGGCCGCACGTCGAGCGTCATGCCGGGGAGCAGCGCCTCGGCGGGCAGCTCGCGCACGCGGCCGTCGTCCCCGGCCACGCGCGCCGTAGAGGGGGTGAGCGAGTAGAGCAGCTCGGCGCCGTCCGCCGCGGCGCGCTGGCCCCGCTGCTGCAGGTAGCGCCCCACGAGCAGCAGGAAGATCAGCAGCGCGAGCCCGTCGAAGTAGATGGGGCCCGCGTCGCGCACGGTGTTCACCGCTCCCTGCACGTAGCCCACGGCGAGCCCCAGGGCGATGGGCACGTCCATGTGGAGCGTGCGGGCGCGCAGGGCGGCCCACGCGCCGGCGAAGAACACGCGCCCCGGCGAGAACAGCGCCGGCGTCACGAGCACGAGGCTCACCCAGCGGAAGAAGAGCTGCCATTCGTGCTCCATGCCGCCCAGCCACCCTGCGTACAGGGCGAACGCCGCGAGCATGATGTTTCCCGCGATCGCGCCGGCGACGCCGATGCGCGCGAGCATCGCCCGGTCCTCGCGCCGCCGGATGGCGTCCCGCTGCACGCCGCGGAACGGGTGCGGGGGATACCCCAGCGAGTCGAGCATGCGCGCCACGCGCGACAGCGGCACCGCGGTGGGATCCCAGATCACGCGGGCCAACGAGCGGCGGATCTCCAGCTCGGCGGCCGCCACGCCCGGCAGCAGCAGCGGCACGCGCTCCACCAGCCAGACGCACGACGCGCAGTGCACGCCCTCCAGATACAGGTCCACCTGGGCGAGCCCGTCGCCGCGCGCCCGCACGTAGAGCGCGCGGAACGCGTCGTGGTCGAACTCCTCGTACGTGCGCCCGGTCGGCGTCACGGCCTCTGCGCGGCGCGCCCCCAGCCGGTAGTACTGGTCGAGGCCGTGTTCATGCAGGATGTCGTATGCGGTGCGGCACCCCGTGCAGCAGAACTGCCGCGCGGCGCCGGGCGCCACGAGCCCGGCGGGGACCGCGAGCCCGCAGTGGGTGCACGGCACGCGCACCTGAGCGCGCGGCGCCGCCGCGTCGGGTGTCAGCGCGGCGCGGTCAGCGTACGCCATGCGCCGGGTCCATCGGCATGGACGCCGGCGCGGCGTGGGCGCCCATGCGCATGGCCGGCGGGTGCACGCGCCCGGCGATGGACAGCAGCCCGAGCACGAGCACCAGCGCCGCGCTCGCCAGCGGAAGCCGCCGGGCCACGGGGCCCAGCAGGCGCTGCGCGCCGAGGCCCAGCGCCAGGAGAATCGGCGCCGTGCCCAGCCAGAAGGCGAACATCGCGCCGGCGCCGCCGAGCGGGCTGCCGGTGCCGCCGGCCGTGACGACGAAGGTGTACAGCCAGCCGCATGGAAGGAGCGTGGTGAGCAGTCCCGTGACCGCGGCGCGCGCCACCGGAGGGCGGTCGCGCATCGCGGCGAGCGCGGCGCCCAGCCGGCGCCGGGCCCATTCGGGCGCGAGCGCCCCCGGCACGCGCACGCCCATCGTCGCGGCGATGATGCTCAGCGCCCAGGCGACCATCAGCGTTCCCGCAAGAACCGCGGCGCCGCGGTCGAACCCGGCGAAGCGGCCGAGGTCGTCCACGCGGGCGCCGATGGCGCCGGCAATCGCGCCGAGCGTCAGGTACGACACGAGCCGTCCGCCGTTGTAGGCGAGGTGCGCGGGCAGGTTGGCGAGGCCCCGCGGCGTGGAGGCGCCGGCGTAGACGCAGACGAAGCCGCCGCACATCGCTGCGCAGTGGATGCTGCCCACCAGGCTGGCGACGAGCACGCCGACGAGCAGCGTCACGGGGCGGAGCTCGCCGGCACCGCTTCCACGCGCGACGTCGAGGTGAAGCGCGTCCCGCCCCGCGTGACGTGGAACTGGAGCTCCCACACGCCGCCGTGCGTGACCGGCAGCGTCGCGGCGTACCCCGTGGAGTCGGGGTGCAGCGTCGTGTCGATGATGTCGTTGGCGCGGGCGTTGAAGAACGCGGCGACGCGGACCGTGGCGCCGTGGATCGTGGCGCCCGACGCATCGGTGAGCGTCACCTGCAGCCGGGCGCCGTCGCGCATCGTGAACGCGCCCAGCGTCGGCGCCAGATGCCAGCCCAGCGCCAGGTTCGCGCGGCGCTGGGCCAGCGTGCTGTCCCAGTCCACCGCCTTCTGGTAGTAGTCGGGCTCGATGGCGAACGACGGATCGTCGTTCGCCACCCGGAACACCCAGATGTTGAGCCCCACCGTGGTGGCGAGGATCGCCGCCACGCCGATGGGCCAACCGATTCCGCGTTTCATCGCTTGCCGTCCTCATGGTGCTCGGGCGTCTCGTGCGACTCGTCGGATTCCGGCCCGACGAGGCGATAGGGCACGCCCTGGGTGAATCCCTGGCCGTCGCTGACGCGCACGTCGATGCGGCGGGCGCCGTCGTGGAACGCGTCGGGCGGGAGCATGACGAACAGCGTCATCGTGCCCGTCTGCCCGGCGGCCACCGCCATCGGGTTGTCGGGCGCGACGACCGTGCCATGCCCGGCGCCCTCGATGCTGATGCGATAGACCCGGTCGCCGTCGGCGCGATTGGTGATCTTCACGCGGAGCTGGTTCGCCACCTGGCCGTTCGGTTCGACGACGTACGGCTCGCCGAGCCCGCGCAGCACGGTCACGTCGGCCGGCGCTCTCGTGCCGAGCGTGAACACCAAGCCGCCCACGGCAACGGCCAGCGCGAGGGGGTAGAGCACGACGCGCGGGCGGAGCCGGCGGACCCGCTCGCCCTCGAGCGCGGCGCGCGACGAGTAGCGGATGAGGCCGCGCGGCGTGCCCACGCGGTCCATGATCGCGTCGCACGCGTCGGCGCACTGCGTGCAGTGGATGCACTCCATCTGCAGTCCGTCGCGGATGTCGATGCCGGTGGGGCAGGTGATCACGCACGCGCCGCAGTCGATGCAGTCTCCGAGGCCCGTGCGGTCCTTTCCCTTGCCGCGCGGCTCGCCGCGGTTGCGGTCGTAGGCGACGATGAGCGACTGCCGGTCGAGCAGCACGGACTGCCAGCGTCCGTACGGGCACGCGACCAGGCACGTCTGCTCGCGGAACCAGGTGAAGTCGGCCATGATGGCGAACGTCGTGATCGCCATGATGGCGAACGACGTCGGATGCTCGAACGGCGACTGCTGCACCCACTCCACCAGCCGGTCGATGCCCACGAAGTAGGCCAGGAACGTGTGCGCCAGGAAGAGCGACAGCACGAGATAGACCGCGTACTTGGCCAGCCGCCGCGGGTGGAGCTGCCCGCGCGTCCCCTCGCGGTCCATCTGCATCGACCCGCTGCGCCCGCCCTCGAACAGGCGCTCGATCGGGCGGAAGAGGAACTCCATGTACACCGTTTGCGGGCATCCCCAGCCGCACCACACGCGTCCGGCGAGCGCCGTGAGCAGGAAGATCGCGATGATGATGCTGAACAGCAGGAACATCAGCAGCAGCGTGTCCGTGGGCAGGAACGTCGTCCCGAACAACGTGAACTGCCGCCGCGGGAGGTCGAGCAGCACGAGCGGCTTCCCGTTCATGCGCAGGTACGGGATGATGAAGAACACGAACATCAACGCGTACGCCACCACTCGACGCCGGTGCCAGAACCTGCCGGGCGATGGCCTGGGCCGGATCCAGCGGCGCGATCCGTCCTCGTTGAGCGTCGGCAGAACCCGGCCGGCGGGCGCGGGCGCGGTCATTCCGGGCGCTTGACCTCGACGCCCTGCGGCGCTTTCGGATTGGGCGGATGGGTCCCGTGCAGTCCGTAGTACACGTACACGGCGACGTCGTCGATCTGATCCGGCTTGAGGAACTTGCCCCAGTTCGGCATGCCCTTGTCGAGCACGCCATCGGTGATCGTCTTGTGGATGTCCGTCACGGCGCCGCCGTGGAGCCAGTAATCGTCGGTGAGGTTCGGGCCGATGAGGCCGCCGCCGTCGGCGCGGTGGCAGGGCGCGCAGGTGGTGACGAAGGTCTGCTTGCCCGCCGCCAGCGCCTGCGGATTCCTGCCGAGCGCGGCGAGCGCTTCGGCGTTCCCGCCCGCCGATGGCGCCGGGTAGCGCTTGGCCGCCGCGGCGACCGAGGCATTGTAGTCGGCGATGCGGCCCGGGCCGCGCAGCACGTGCCACGGGTCGAGGCCGTAGACGACGGCGAAGACGATGGTGGCCCAGAAGATCCAGACCCACCACCGCGGCAGGGCATTGTCGTATTCCTGAATGCCGTCGTAGTTGTGCTCGAGCAGGCGTTCCTGATCGTTATCGTTGGTCGGCATGTCCGGTTCCGCGGTCCGAGGGCGTGGTGGGGGAGGTGTCGTCGTCTTCCAGCGGCAGGTGCAGTTCGTGCTCCCAGTGCGAGCGTTTCGTGAACATGACCCGGGCGAGAATCGCGACGAACACGGCGAGGAAAATGACGAGCGCGATGTCGGCGTAGATGTGCAGGCCGGCGCCGCTGACGACGTCCGAGAGCGACTTCATGGCGTGCCGCCGCCCGCGGGGGCGCCCGGCGCCCCTGCGCCGCCGCCCGCCGGAGCGGCCCCTGCCGCCGGCGCCGACACGTGCGTCGCGTCCCATCCGAGCCGTTGCAGGTACGCGATGAGCGCGACGATTTCCCGGTCCTGCAGGTTCTTCGGGCCTCCCTGCTGGGCGATCGTGTCGGCGATGAGCGCGGCCTGCGCCATCGCCATCTTCGGCGCATTGCCCGCGATCACCGCCTGTCCGTACGGCACGCCGATCATCGCCATCGCGTCCACCTTGTGCTGGATCGACGGGAAGTCGAGGGGCGTGGTGAGCAGGAACGCGTACGCCGGCATGATCGACTGCGGCGTGATCGAGCGCGGGTCCTGCATGTGGCGCACGTGCCAGAGGTCGGGATACTTGCCGCCCTCGCGCGCCAGGTCGGGGCCGATGCGCCGCGAGCCCCACAGGAACGGGTGGTCGTACACGAACTCGCCCGGCTTGGAGTACTCGCCGAACCGCTCCGTCTCCCAGCGGAAGGGACGGATCATCTGCGAATGGCAATTGAAGCACCCCTCGCGAATGTAGATGTCGCGCCCCGCCAGCTCGAGCGGCGTGTACGGCTTCACCGAGGAGATCGTCGGCACGTTCTCGCGAATGAGGAACGTGGGAATGATCTCGAACAGCGAGGCAACGGCGACGGCGACGATGGTCATCACCGTGAACAGCAGCCACCGCCCCTCCCACACGCGGTGCCAGCCCATGTCCACGAAGCGCGCCCACGCCGAGGCCGGGCGCGCGCCGTGCGGCCGTTCCACGTAGTCCTTCGCGAGCGGCGGCGCCTGGATCACCGGCACCTCGTACGCGGCCGGCCGGTGCCGCCACGTCATGAGGATGTTCCAGCCGAACATCAACATCCCGACGATGTAGAGGCTGCCGCCGATGGCGCGCATCCACCACATCGGAATCACCTTCACCACGGTCTCGATCCAGTCGGGATAGGCGAGGCGTCCCGTCGCGTCGAAGGCGCGCCACATCAGGCCCTCGGTGACGCCGGCGCTGTACACGGCCACCACGTAGAGCAGAATCCCGAAGCTGCCGATCCAGAAGTGCCACTCCGCGAGCTTCTTGCTGTACAGCTTCGTCTGGAACAGGCGCGGCAGCAGCCAGTAGATCATGCCGAAGGTCATGAAGCCGTTCCACCCCAGCGTGCCGGTGTGGACGTGCGCGATGATCCAGTCGCTGTAGTGCGCCAGCGCGTTCACCGACTTCACCGAGAGCATCGGGCCCTCGAACGTCGACATGCCGTACGCCGTCACGGCGACGACGAAGAACTTGAGGACGGGATCTTCGACCACCTTGTTCCACGCGCCGCGCAGCGTGAGCAGGCCGTTGATCATGCCGCCCCAGCTCGGCATCCAGAGCATGACCGAGAACACCATGCCGAGCGTGGACGCCCACTCGGGGAGCGCCGTGTAGTGCAGGTGGTGCGGGCCGGCCCAGATGTAAATGAAGACCAGCGACCAGAAGTGCAGGATCGACAGCTTGTACGAGTACACCGGCCGCTCGGCCGCCTTGGGCATGAAGTAGTACATGAGCCCGAGGAACGGTGTCGTGAGGAAGAACGCCACGGCGTTGTGCCCGTACCACCACTGCATGAACGCGTCCTGCACGCCGGCGTAGATCGGGTAGCTCTTGAGGAGGCCGGCCGGCACCGCGAGGTTGTTGAAGATGTGCAGGATGGCGACGGTGACGATGCTCGCGATGTAGAACCAGATCGCCACGTAGAGGTGGCGCTCCCGCCGCTGCTTGAGCGTGCCGAAGAAGTTGACCGCGAACACCACCCACACGATGGCGATCGCGATGTCGATCGGCCATTCCAGCTCGGCGTACTCCTTGGCCTGCGTGAACCCCATGGGGAGCGTGATCGCCGCGGCGACGATGATCGACTGCCACCCCCAGAAGTGGAAGCGGCTCATGACGTCGCTGTACATCCGCGTCTTGCAGAGCCGCTGCGTGGAGTAGTAGGCGCCGGTGAAGAACGCGTTCCCCGCGAACGCGAAGATCACGGCGTTCGTGTGGAGCGGCCGCAGGCGCCCGAACGAGAACCAGGGCGCGAAGTCGAGCGACGGCAGCACGAGCTGCAGGGCGACGATGAGCCCCACCAGCATGCCCACCAGTCCCCACACGAAGGTGGCGACCATGAACTTGCGCACGATGTCGTCGTCGTAGGAGAACGACTCGAGCGCGACGGAGGAGACGTGCGGAGCGGACGGCGCGCGCGCGGCGCCGCCGATCGGGGCGTCCGCTGCGCCTTCTGAGAGCGTCATCGAGGGGGATCCGGTGAGAGGCTGACGGAGAGGGGTGCATCACGGGGCTCCACGGCGGTGCCGCGCGCCCACACTCCGGGCCCGGCCGTGCGTGAAGCGGTCCTGCGATCGCGACCAAGCTCGTCGCCGATCCCCCGATTCGCATTCGGCGATCTACCGCAATCCGTGCCCGGGAATCCCTGACACACGCGGGGCCGCCGCCGTCGCGCCACCCAATTCGGCGAATACACGATAGTTTCCGTACTCATGACGATGAGCCAAGGCGTGGCCGCTCTCGAATTCCCGCTCGTCATCCAGGGCGGAATGGGAGCAGGCGTTTCCAACTGGATGCTGGCCCGCGCGGTGTCGCTGCGCGGACAGCTCGGCGTCGTGTCGGGCACCGTCATCGACACGATCTTCAGCCGTCGTCTGCAGGACGGTGACCAAGGCGGCCACCTGCGCCGCGCCATGGAGCACTTTCCGATTCCCGCCGTGGCCGAAGCCGCGCTCAAGCGCTACTTCAATCCCGACGGCCGCGCACCCGGTGCCGCGTACAAGGCCCTGCCGACCTACAAGCAGGTGGTGAGCGCGGCCCGCCAGCAGCTCACGATGCTCGCGAGCTTCGTCGAGGTGTGGCTCGCCAAGGAGGGGCACCGCCGACCCGTGGGCATCAACGTGCTCACGAAGGTGCAGATGCCCAACCTGGCCACGCTCTACGGCGCCATGCTGGCCGGCGTGGACGTGGTGCTCATGGGCGCCGGCATTCCGCGCGAGATTCCGGGCGCGCTCGACGCGCTGGCCGTCCACCAGCCCGCGACCCTCCGCTTCGACGTCGAGAACGGCGGCGCCGACGCCGAGTATCTGGCGTTCGATCCCGCCGAGCACGGAATGCCGGCCGCCGTCGGTGCGCTGAAGCGTCCCCTGTTCTTCCCCATCGTGTCGGCGAACTCGCTCGCCACGACCCTTGCGCGCAAGGCGAACGGGCGCGTGGACGGCTTCGTGATCGAGGGCCCGACGGCCGGCGGGCACAACGCCCCGCCGCGGGGCACCATGCAACTTTCGGAATCCGGCGAGCCGGTCTACGGCGAGCGCGACGTCGTCGATCTCGAGAAGATGCGCGAGCTCGGCCTCCCCTTCTGGCTGGCCGGCGGCACCGGGTCCCCCGACAAGCTGCGGGCGGCGCTCGACGCCGGCGCCGCCGGCATCCAGGTGGGAACGCTGTTCGCCTTCGCCGACGAGTCGGGGGTGACGGCCGAGCTCAAGGCACGCGTGCTCGCCGGCGTCAATCGCGGCGAGGTCCGCGTGCGCACCGATCCGCGCGCCTCGCCCACCGGCTACCCGTTCAAGCTGGTGGAAGTGGCCGGCGGGGCGGGCGACTTCCAGAGCCCGGCCCGCGAACGTATCTGCGATCTCGGATACCTCCGCTCGGCGTATCGCAAGGCCGACGGCGGGATCGGCTATCGCTGCCCCGCCGAGCCGGTCGACGCCTACGTCGCCAAGGGCGGCACCGTCGAGGACACCGAGGGGCGCCGCTGCCTGTGCAACGCGCTGCTCGCGAACATCGGGCAGGCGCAGCTCCGCCCGCGCTGGGACGACGAGCAGCCGCTCCTCACCAGCGGCGACGACCTCGCCGCGATGGCGCCCTTCCTGAACGGCCGCACGCACTACGGCGTGGCCGACGTGCTGGACTACCTGTTGAGTGAAGTCGGAGAACAGCAGTCAACAGTCAGCAGTTAGCAGTCAGCAGTGGAGGCGCGATAGCTGCCCACTGCCCACTGCTCACTGCTCACTGCCTACGGTAGTTCTCCTCTTCCCCACCAATCGCTGCAGGCGCAGCCGCTCCTCCCGCTCCCGCTCGTCGAGGTCCCGCCGCACGCTGACGATCTGCGACTGCAGCGCCGGCGCTACCCGCTGCTCCAGCGTCCGCAGCCGGCGCGAGGTCGTCGCCACCGCGTCGCTCAGCCGCCGCACCCGCTGCTCGCGCGGCGCCGCCTCGATGAGCAATTCGGCGAAGCGCTCGTAGCGGCGCGCCGCTTCCTCCACCGCGAATCCCACATCGCCCGGCGCCAGCCCGCGCGCGTCGAGCGTCCGCTGCAGCGATGGCCGCTCGGTCACGTCGCTCACCGCGAGTCCCCACACCTGCGCCGGCCGCACCTCCACGCGCGGATCGCCCGGCGGCCACGCCATCGCCGACAATCCGGAGATCCCGTGCAGCGCCAGGGCGTCGGCCAGCGCCTCGGCCGCCTCGTTGGCGCCTTCCGCCAGCTGCTGCCGCACATCCACCGCGGGACGCGCCAGCTTGAACAGCTCGGCCACCAGCGCTTCGCGCTTGCGCCGCGTGAGCGCGGCGCCCTTGAGCACGCGCTCCAGGCGGCGCCGCGCGCCGAGGAGACTGGCCCGCGTGGGCGCCAGCCGGTCGCGGGCGCTCATGGGGCGGGCTCCTGCGCCGGCGCGAGGTCAGGCTCCGCGGCGGCTGGCCCGAGCGGGATCGCCGCATTGGATGCGGGCTCCGCGGCGGCGCCCTCCGCCTCACGCTGCGCCACCACGGCGCGCCGGGCTTCCAGCGTCGCGTCGCTCATTCGCACGAGGTCGTCGCGCGGCAGGGTTTCGAGCAGCGTCCACCCGTGCTCGAAGGTCTCGTCGATCGTGCGCCGCCCTTCCGCCTGTCCCACGAACTCGCGCTCGAACCGCTCGGCGAAGGTGAGCGCCCGATGGTCGATCTCGGGCAGCCCCGACTCGCCGACGATCGCCGCCATCGTGCGCGCCTCGCGCCCGCGCGCGTACGTCGCGTAGAGCTGGTCGCTCCACTCGCGATGCTCGGCGCGCGTGCGCGCGCGGCCGATGCCGGCGTTCATCAGGCGCGACAGCGAGGGGAGCACGTCGATCGGCGGCGCGATCCCCGACCGGTGCAGGTCGCGCGACAGCACGAGCTGCCCCTCGGTGATGTAGCCGGTGAGATCCGGAATGGGGTGCGTGAGGTCGTCATCGGGCATCGTGACGATGGGGATCTGCGTGATCGATCCCTCCTTCCCGGCGATGATTCCGGCGCGTTCGTAGATCGTGGCGAGGTCGGTGTACATGTAGCCGGGATAGCCGCGGCGCCCCGGAATCTCCTCGCGCGCCGTCGCGATCTCGCGCAGCGCCTCGCAGTAGTGCGTCATGTCCGCGATCACCACCAGTACGTGGATGCCGCAGTCGAACGCGAGGTACTCCGCGGCCGTGAGCGCCAGCCGCGGCGCGAGGATGCGCTCCACGGCGGGGTGCGCCGCTTCGTTCAGGTAGAGCACCGTGCGCGGCATCGCGCCGCTGGCGCGGACCCGGTCCAGGAACTCGCGCGTCTCGCGCGCCGTGATGCCGACGCCGGCGAACACGACGGCGAACGGCTCGCCGCGCGGCGCGCGCGCCCACTCCACGATGCGCGCCGCGAGGTCGAGCGCCGGGAGTCCCGGTCCGCCGAACACGGGCAGCTTCTGTCCGCGCACGAGCGTGTTCATCGCGTCGATGGCGCTGATTCCCGTTTCGATGAAGTCGCGCGGCCGCGCCCGGCGCATCGGATTGATCGGGGCGCCGTTGATCGGGCGCACCGCGTCGCCCACCGGCGCCGGCAGTCCGTCCACGGGCGCGCCGTGCCCGTCGAAGGCGCGGCCGAGCAGCTCGCGCCCCACCACCGTCGTGGCGACGTCGCCGGTGAGCACCACGTCGGCCCGGTCGGGCGCGAGGCCGACGGTGCTGTCCAGCAGCTGGATGGTCGTGATCCGCTCGCCGGCGTCGATCACCTGCCCGCGGCGGTCGGGCTGGCCGGCGAGCCGCACCCGCACCCACTCGCCGAGCGCGACGTGACGCGTGCGCTCCAGGAAGAGCAGGGGGCCCGCTGCCGACGCGGCGCCGCGGTAGCTCCGTTCCGGTGCGATGCTCATGAGG
>DASVWS010000120.1:0-9010 GCA_036393095.1 Gemmatimonadaceae bacterium
CGACGGCGGCGTCCTGCCCCTGCGCAAGGACCTGGGCACGATCGCCGTCATCGGACCGAACGCCGACGAGCCGGACGTGCTGCTGGGCAACTACAACGGCGCACCGTCCGACACGATCACGCCGCTGCGCGGCATTCGCGAGGCGGTGCCGGGCACGCACGTGATCTACGCCCTGGGTTCGGAACTCGCCGAGGGACTGCCGGTGGCGCAGATCGCGCCGCCGAGCCTGTTCACGACGCCGGCCGGAAGACCGGGGCTGCAAGCCGACTACTTCGACAACGATTCGCTTGGCGGAGTGCCCCTGCACACCGGCACCGATTCCACCGTGAACGCGCGCTGGAGCGGCAGCACGCCGGGTTCGGACGCGAACCCCGGCGGATTCGGCGTGCGCTGGTCGGGGTACGTCACCGTGCCGGCGACGGGGCGCTACCGGCTGCGTCTGCGCGGCACGATGCGATTCGAGCTCTGGCTGGACGACAGCCTCGTGGTGAGCGCGGATTCGGCGGAAGCGGACGGCCGGCCGGGGCGCCCGATCGCCGTCGAGAGCGTTCCCCTCGCGCTCGACGCGGGACGCCGCTATCGCCTTCGGATCGACGCGTCCGCCACGAACGGCAGCGCGCAGCTCGCGCTCACCTGGGTGCCGCCGGCGGAGCTGCTCCGCGCCGCCGCGGTGCAGGCGGCGGAAGACGCCGATGCCGTCGTGCTCGTCCTCGGCATCACGCCGCGCATGGAAGGCGAGGAAATGCCGCTGCACATCGACGGATTCGACGGCGGCGACCGGACGAAACTCGCGCTTCCCGATCCCCAGGAACAGCTCATGCGCGCCGTGGTCGCCGTGGGCAAACCGACCGTGCTCGTGCTCCTCAACGGGAGCCCGCTCGGCGTCAACTGGGCGAGCCGGCACGTGCCGGCCATCCTCGAGGCCTGGTACCCCGGGCAGGCCGGCGGCACGGCCATCGCCGAGACGTTGTTCGGCGACAACGATCCCGGCGGCCGGCTGCCGGTCACGTTCTACCACAGCGCGCGGGACCTCCCGCCCTTCGATTCGTACGACATGGCCGGGCGCACGTACCGCTTCTTCAACGGCACGCCGCTCTATCCGTTCGGCTATGGCCTGAGCTACACCACCTTCACGTACGCGAATCTCCGCACCACCGCCGATTCGGTCGGAGCCGGCGACACCGTTGCCGTGAGCGTGGACGTGACGAACACCGGGCAACGCGCCGGCGACGAGGTGGTACAGCTCTACGTGCGCTATCCCGAGTCCGCCGTCACCCGACCGAACGAGGACCTGCGCGGCTTTGCGCGCGTCACGCTGCCGCCCGGCCAGACGCGCACGGTGCGCCTCCGCGTGCCCGTATCGTCGCTCGCCTACTGGCAGCCGTCGCGGCAGCGGTGGACGGTGGAGAGCACGCCGGTGCAGATCGCCGTCGGCAGCTCGTCGGCCGACATCCGGCTCACCACGATGGTGCGGGTGACCGGCGGCCGCTGAACGCCGAGGGCCGCGCGGCCGGCGCCCCGACTGGCCGGCGCCGTGCACGCGCTCCATACTCTTGGCATCGCTCGATCGCCGTTCCGCGACATCGTCTTCCCGCGCAACCTCACGAGGCCCGTTTCCGTGCGTTCTTCCCTGCTCCGTCGCTTCCTCGTCCTGGCGGCCGTCGCCGCCTCCGCTTCCGTCGCCGGCGCGCAGTCGCCGGCATTCTACTCCGAGATGCAGTGGCGCCAGATCGGCCCGACGCGCGCCGGCCGCGCCCGCGCGCTCGACGGCGTGCCGAGCCAGCCGAACCTGTTCTACATCGGCTTCGACAACGGCGGCGTGTGGCGCACCACCGACTACGGCTCCACCTGGGTGCCGATCTTCGATCAGGAGCCCACGGGCTCGATCGGTGCGATCGGCGTCGCCCCGTCGGACCCGAACGTCATCTACGTCGGCTCGGGCGCGGGGATCATCCGCCCCGACCTCTCCACCGGCGACGGGATGTACAAGTCCACCGACGGCGGGCGCACCTGGACGCATCTGGGGCTGCGCAACTCGCAGATGATCGCCCAGATCGCCGTGGATCCCACGAACCCGGAGCGGCTGTTCGTGGCCGCGCTCGGCCACGCGTACGGACCCAATGAAGAGCGCGGGATCTTCCGGTCCACCGACGGCGGCCGGACGTTCCAGAAGGTGCTGTACAAGGACGAGTACACGAGCGGCAACGACGTGCGCATCGATCCCAGGGATCCGAACACCGTCTACGCGACGCTCTGGCAGCAGCAGCAGGGCTTCAACGAGAACGGCGCCTTCGGCGGCGCGGGCAACGGCGTGTACAAGTCCACGGACGGCGGCAACACCTGGAAGCAGCTCACCGACGGACTGCCCTCGGTGATTCAGGCCAACCTCGCCATCTCGCCCAGCGATCCCGCCATCATCTACGCGATGGCGGCGGGCGCCGGCGAGGGCGGCCGCGGCAACAGCACCACGGGTGTGGTCGGCTTCTACCGCTCCAACGACGCGGGCGAGCACTGGCATCTGGCCATCGACGATCCGAGCGTGCCCGCCGGCCGGCGGCCCGAACGCGGCGACCCGCGCCCGCTGGCGCGCATCGGCGGCGGCGACCTTCCCACGATCGCCGTGGACCCGAAGGACCCGAACGTCGTGTACAGCGCGTCCACGGTCATGTGGCGCACCGAAGACGGCGGCCTCACCTGGACCGCGGTGCGCGGCGCGCCCGGCGGCGACGACTATCAGAAGATCTGGATCAACCCGAACCATTCGAACATCCTGCTCGTCGTCGCCGACCAGGGCGGCGTGGTCTCGGCCAACCGCGGCGAGTCGTGGAGCAACTGGTACACGCAGCCCACCGCCGCCGTGTATCACGTGACCACCGACAACGCGTTCCCGTACCGCGTGTGCGGCGGCCAGCAGGATTCGGGCTCGGCGTGCGTGGACAGCCGCTCGATGGACGGCGAGATCACCTTCCACGACTGGCACCCGGTGAACATCCAGGAGTACGGGATCGCGGCGCCCGATCCGAAGGATCCCGACATGGTGTACGGCAGCGGCCGCAACAGCGTGTCGCTGTACGACCGGCGCACCGGCCAGACGCGCAACGTGGGGCCCGACATGGGCGGGCGCGGCGGCCCGTACAATCGCAACGTGCGCACGATGCCGCTCATCTGGTCGCCGGTGGACTCGAACGTGCTCTTCTACACGTCGGACGCCGTGTGGAAGACGTCGGACCACGCGCACAGCTGGACGCGCATCAGCCCCGACCTGGCGCGGCAGACCTGGGCCGTGCCGGCCAGCGCCGGCAAGTATGCGAGCGAGGTGCGCGTGGCGCCGCTCGGCGTCATCACCGCGCTCGCGCCGTCGCCGCGCGACGTGAACACGCTCTGGGCCGGCACCGACGACGGCAACGTGCAGGTCACCTGGGACGGCGGCAAGCACTGGAGCAACGTCACACCGCCCGCGGTGAAGCCGTGGACGCGCATCTTCAACATGGATGCCGGCCACTTCGACACGAAGACCGCGTACGTGGCCGCGAATACGATGCGCCTCGACGACATGAACCCACACTTCTTCCGCACGCACGACGGCGGCAGGACGTGGACGGAAATCGACGGCGGGCTCACGCCGGGCGCGGTGGCCAACTCGATTCGCGAAGATCCGCGCGTGAAGGGGCTGCTCTACGCCGCTACCGAAACGCAGGTCTGGGTGTCGTTCGACGACGGCGACCACTGGCATTCGCTGCGCCAGAACATGCCCGCCGTCTCGGTGCGCGACATCACCGTGAAGGACGACCACACCTGCGAGTGCGCCGACCTCGTGGCGGGCACGCACGGGCGCGGCTTCTGGATCCTGGACGACGTCACCCCGCTGCGGCAGATGGCCGCGGCGCAGGCCGCGAACGACGCGTACCTCTTCAGGCCGGAGACCGCGCTCCGCGTGCGCTTCGGGACGAACGACCCCACCCCGTGGCCGCCCGAAGTCGCCGCCGGCCAGAACCCGCCGCCCGGCGGAATCATCGACTACTACCTCGCGCACGACGCGTCGGGTCCGGTCACGCTCGACATTCTCGACGCCGGCGGCAAGCTGGTGCGCAGCTACGCGAGCACCGATCCGGTGCTCGATCCCGACCCCGCGGTCGATCCCGCCGCGTACAACAAGGTGTGCCAGTCGAACCCGGGCGCGCCCGACTGCTCGGTGCCGCTCTACTGGGCAGCGCCGCAGATGGTCGTGTCGGGCAGGGCCGGCATGCATCGGTTCAGCTGGGACCTGCACTTCGATCCGATCGGCGAGACGCGCGGCCCGCAGGCCGAGGGAGGCGCCACCGGCGCCGTGCCCCACCGCACGTATCCGTCGGTGAACGCGCCCTGGGCTCCGCCGGGCCGCTACACCGT
Source organism: Gemmatimonadaceae bacterium (assembly GCA_036393095.1). Classification (GTDB taxonomy): domain Bacteria; phylum Gemmatimonadota; class Gemmatimonadetes; order Gemmatimonadales; family Gemmatimonadaceae; genus JAGWRI01. The sequence goes on from DASVWS010000120.1 coordinate 4,390, forward strand.
TCGTCTCACCGTCGACGGGAAGTCGTACACGCAGCCGCTCGTGCTCAAGCTCGATCCCCGCGTGAAGACGCCCGCCGCGGGCCTCGCCCAGCTCGCCTCGCTCACCCGCCGGATGTACGACGGCGCCGAGCAGACGCACGCGGCGTACGAGCAGGCGCGCGGGCTCGTCGCCGAGCTCGACAAGCTGCAGGGCGCGGACGTGGATGCGTTCAGGAAGCAAGTCGAAGCGCTCGCGCCCGCGCCGCCCGCGGGCGGGCGTGGCCGCGGACGCGGCTTCGGCGGATTCGGATTCGGGCGCGGCGGCGCGCCCGCCGGGCCGCCGACGCTCGAGAGCGCGCAGACCGCGCTGATGTCGGCCGCGATGGCGATGCAGGCGGCCGATGCCACGCCCACCGCAAACCAGGTGGCGGCGTGCACCAGCGCGTCGGCGGAGTCGCGCGGGGTGATGGCCGCATGGGACCGGCTCCGGACCAGCGGGCTCGCCGCCTTCAACGCCCGGCGCAAGGCCGCCGGCCTTTCCACCGTCAGCCTCCCCGTCCGATGACGACGACCGCGATGACGCCGCCGCGCGAATCGGTGGTGGACCGCTTCCTGCGCTACGTGAAGATCGACACGCAGTCGAAGGAGGGCGCCACGACCACGCCGAGCACCGAGAAGCAGTGGACGCTGGCGCGGATGCTGGCCGACGAGCTGAAGCAGCTCGGCGCCATCAACGTCCGCACCAGCGAGCACTGCATGGTGTACGCGTCGATTCCGGGGAACGTGCCGGCATCGGCGGACGCGCCGGTGATCGGATTCATCGCGCACATCGACACGTCCCCCGCCGTCACCGGCGCGAACGTGAATCCGGTGATCCACGCCAACTACCAGGGCGGCGACATCACGCTCCCCGCCGACCCGTCGCAGGTCATCACCGTGGCGCAGAATCCGGTGCTCGCATCGATGATCGGCGATGACGTCATCACCACCGACGGCACCACGCTCCTCGGGTCGGACGACAAGGCGGGCGTGGCCGCGATCATGACGCTCGTCGACGCGCTCGTCCGCAATCCGTCGCTCCGGCACGGCCCGATCGCGGTCGCCTTCACCGCCGATGAGGAGATCGGGAGCGGCATCGAGCAGTTCGACATCGCCGAGTTCGGCGCGCGCTTCGCCTACACGGTGGACGGCGGCATGCTCGGCGGCATCAGCGACGAGACGTGGAGCGCGCGGCTCGCGACGATCACGTTCAGGGGCAAGAGCGTGCACCCCGGATCGGCCAAGGGGTTGATGGTCAATTCGATCTACGGATTCGCGCACTTCCTGAGCGGCATGCCCAGGGACATGCTGCCCGAGACCACCGAGGGGCGCGTCGGCTTCGTGCATCCCTACCTCGGCACCGCCGACGTCGAGGAATCGAGCCTCAAGGTGCTCCTGCGCGATTTCGAGATGCGCGGGCTCGAGGCGAAGGAGAAGGTCCTGCGCGATCTCGCGGCGGCCACGGAGCGTGCCTGGCCCGGCGTGACGGTGCGCATGGAACTGAAGGACAACTACATGAACATGAAGGAGGTGCTGAAGGACCATCCGCAGCTCGTCGAGAACGCCATGGAAGCGGCGCGGCGCGCGGGGGTGACGCCGTTCAACGAACCCATCCGCGGCGGGACCGACGGCTCACGCCTCACGTTCCGGGGGCTGCCCTGCCCCAACATCTTCACCGGCGGGCACAACTTCCACGGCAAGCAGGAATTCAACTCGCGCCGCGGCCTCGAGAAGACCACCGAAACGCTCGCCCACCTGGTGCAGATCTTCGCCGAGCGGGCCGGCGCGGCCTGAGGGCCGCCGCGCGGCGGCCCGGCGCGGCCCTCACATGCGCGAGAGTACGATCGCCACCAGCCGCTGAATCGTCGCGCTGTCGCCGTGCACGTGAATGCCCGGCATCCAGATGAGTTCCTTCGGCTGCCGCGCGCTCCGGTACAGCGCGTCGATCGCCTCGCGCGGAAGGCGTTCGTCGTCTTCAGCGTTCACCATGATGAACGGGCGCGGCGCGATGCGGGGCGCCCACCGCACGGGATCCAGCCGCGGCCCGGCAATGATCACCGAAGCGATCGCGGCCGCCGGCACGCGCAGCACCGCGTACGGAATGGATCGCCGCATGTTGGCTTCCAGCGGCCGGTACGAACCGCCGGACCCGTGAATCGCCCACACGCGCGTGAAGCGTGTGTCCAGCGCGCCGGCGATCGTCATGAAGGGGGCGCCGAGGCTCACGCCGACGGCCTCCACGCGCGCCGTGTCCACGTCCGGGCGGCGCAGCAGGTAGTCGAGTGCCAGCATCGCGGCGGGAGGCGTGTCGAGGAACGCCGCGCGGATCTGCGGAATCTCGCGCAGGAACGTGAGCGCGTCCGGGCGCGGATCGCCGGCGAACGGATACGACAGCGCGGCGACGGTCACCCCGCGCGTGTCGCCGAGCACGCGGACGGCGTCGCGGCCCCGGTAGTGCCCACCCAGCACCACGACCAGCGGCAAGCGCCGGTCGCCGTCGCCTACCCACCGGCGCACGACCAGATCGACCGACAATCCACGGCTTCCCGTCACGCGCACCGGGGTCATCCGATAGCCGGACTCGGTGTCCGGCGAGCCCTCGGCGACGCCCGCCAGCGCGCCGCGTCGCTGCAGGAAATGCGCCAGGGGATCGCGCAGCAGCCAGGCGGATCCCGCCGCGCCCGCCAGCACGGCGACGGCCAGCGCGATGCCGACAATCCGACCAGCCGTTCGCCAGCGCGTCATCGTCGCCTCACCGCATGTCACGCCCACGCCGTCAAGGTACCGGGGCGTGCCGATGGCGATTGTCCGAGGATGCCGGATTCGTTGTGAGGCATCGGCCGCGGCAGGCCTTTCGCGGCGGCCGCGGCCCCTCGCCGAGCCGCCGCCCGGGTGGCATCTTGGTCCGAGCGGACGGCGCCGCCCGCTCGGCGCCCCGCCTCCCCTCTACCGGACACCCCGCGTGCATTCGAAGGTCATCACCGTCGCGCTCGCCATCGGCGCGTTCGCCAAGGCGGCGCCGGCCCAGCGGCCCACCCGCCAGTCGGAGCTCGCCGCGCTCGCGGCGTTCCTTTCCATTCCGAACGTCGCGTCGGACAGCGCCGGCATCGCGCGCAACGCCGACTGGCTGCAGGCCCAATTCGCGCGGCGCGGCTTCCGCATGACGACCGTCCGCACGCCGGGCTCGCCGGTCCTGCTCGGCGAGTTCCACCCGCCCGGTCCGAGGCCCGCGCGGTCGCTCACATTCTACTTCCACTATGACGGTCAGCCGGTGACGGCCGCGGAGTGGAAGGACGCGGGACCGTTCACGCCGGTCTTCCGCGACCGGCCGCTCGAGGCCGGCGGGCACGTGGTGCCGCTCCCCGCGGCGGGCCCGGTCGATCCCGAGTGGCGGCTCTACGCGCGCTCGTCGGCCGACGACAAGGGACCGATCGTCGCGTTCCTCTCGGCCTTCGACGAGGCCCGCGCCGCCGGCACGCCGGTCAACTCCACCATCCGCGTGCTGATGGAAGGCGACGAGGAGGCGGGGTCGCCGTCCCTCGCGCAGGTGGTGCACGACGACGCGGCGCGCATCCGCAGCGATCTCATCGTCCTCGTGGACGGCCCCCAGCATCCGAGCGGCCGGCCGACCTTCGTGTTCGGCGCGCGCGGCATCATGAGCGCCGAGCTCACCGTGTTCGGCGCGCGCCACGATTTGCACAGCGGCAATTACGGCAACTGGGCGCCGAATCCGGCGTTCGAGCTGGCTCGGCTGCTTGCGTCGATGAAGGATTCCACGGGACGCGTCACGATCGCCGGCTTCTACGACGACGTCGTGCCGCTCACGGCGCCGGAGCAGCAGGCCATCGCCGAGATTCCCGACCTGGACTCGACGCTCATGCGCCGGTTCGGCTTCGCGCGTCCGGAGTTCGCCGGCCGGCGCCTCGACTGGCTCGACAACCTGCCCACGCTCAACGTGTCCGGGCTCGGCGCCGGCACCGTGGCCGGCCAGGGGCGCACGGTGATTCCGGCCCAGGCCGTGGCGCGCCTGGATCTTCGTTTCGTGAAGAACGTGACGCCCGACGCGCAATTCGCCCGCCTGGAGGCGCACGTCCGCGCGCAGGGCTTTCACCCGATCGCCGGCGACGCGCCCACCGATGCGGAGCGCGCCCGGTATCCGCTGCTCGCCCGGTTGCGCCGCATCGGCGGCTACCCGGCGGGGCGGACCCCGCTCACGAATCCGTTCGCGCAGCAGGCCGTGGCGGCGGTGGCCGCGGCCATGCACACGACGCCGGCGCGCTTGCCGTCGCTGGGCGGCTCCACGCCGTTCTACCTGTTCTCCGACGACCTCGGCGCGGCGACGGTGGGGATGCCCGTGGTCAACTTCGACGACAACCAGCACGGTCCGAACGAGAACCTGCGGCTCGGCAATTTCTTCGATGCCATCACCGCGATGCGCGCGATCCTGACGATGCGCTGACGGCCAACCCGCAACTCTGCTCCGCTCAGGACGAGCGAACCCCTGGCGACTCCCCTTTCACCACGCGCCCGCTCTGGATCACCACGCGGATCGTCTCGGGCGTGAGCGACCGGATGTCTGCCAACGGGTCGACCGACGTGACGG
>DASVWS010000121.1:0-40074 GCA_036393095.1 Gemmatimonadaceae bacterium
ATCCTGTATGTGGGAGCGCACCTCGGCATTCGACACCCGGTTTCAAGTTTCGTAACGATGGAAGCCGATGCCGGCGCCGGAGTGGCGCGGACGTCGCCGGGTGCGTCGTCGAATCGCCTTGGTGTTTCGGGTGATTTCAACCTGGTCCTCGGCCAGGGGAGCCACGTCAGCCTTGTGTGCGGCGTTCAGTTGCTGACGTTGCGCGACGCCGCCACGAGGCTCTACGCATATCCCGTCAGCATCGGTCTGCGGGTGCACTGACGGCAACGGCCCGGCGGCGATTCCCTCGCCGCCGGGCCGTTCGTCGGTCTGTCCGACGGTCCGACTGTCGCACTCACATCACCGGTGCTTGATGAACGTCCCCCGCTGCAGCTCCTCGAACGCCTGGCGCAGCTGCTCCTGCGTGTTCATCACGATCGGACCGTACCACGCCACCGGCTCGGCGATCGGCCGCCCCGACACGAGCAGGAAGCGCACTCCCTCGTCACCCGCCTGCACCGTCACCTCGTCGCCACTGTCGAACAGCACGAGCGAGCGATTGCCCGCCATGTCGCGCACCGTCTCCTCGGCGACCGTCGCGCCGTTGTCGCCCACGCGCTCGGTGAGCGCGCCGAACGGCTCCGAGGCGCCGCGGAAGTCGCCGCTTCCCTCGAACACGTACGCGAACGCGTGCCGATGCGTGTCCACCGGCAGCGTCTTGCGCACGCCGGGCGGCACGGTCACGTCCAGGTAGCTCGGGCTCGCGGCGATGCCGTCCACGGGCCCCTTCTTTCCCCAGAACTCGCCGGTCACGACGCGCACCACGGTGCCGTCGTCGTCGGTCACTTCGGGAATCTCGGCCGACTTGATGTCCTGGTACCGCGGGTTCACCATCTTCTGATCGGCCGGCAGGTTGGCCCAGAGCTGGAAGCCGTGCATCCGCCCATCGGGGTCGCCCTTCGGCATTTCCTGATGGAGAATGCCGCTCCCCGCCGTCATCCACTGCACGTCGCCGGCGCCCAGCGCTCCCTTGTTGCCGAGGCTGTCGCCGTGGTTCACCGTGCCCCTGAGCACGTAGGTGATGGTCTCGATGCCGCGGTGCGGATGCCACGGGAATCCCTTGAGGAAATCCTCGGGGCGCTCGTTGCGGAAATCGTCGAACAGCAGGAACGGGTCGAACTCCTCCGTGTTCCCGAATCCGAAGGCCCGCCGGAGTCTGACGCCGGCGCCCTCCATCGTGGGGGTGGCTTCGACAATTCGCTTGACCGGTCTGATCGACATCGCTCCTCCTGAGCACCGCGCCCCGGAACGGGGTCGCACCTGCCAATCTAGGAAGTCGGGCAAGGGGGGGAGGGTTCCGGACGCCGGACGCTCGCTCGCCGCCCGCGGGCGCGCCCGCTATGATTGGACGCAGGCCCATCGGCCCGCACGCCTCGTCAGGACTCGTCGCATGCACCGGAAATTCGCTCCCATCGCCAGCGCGGCCATCGCGTTCGCCATCGCGTCGTTCGCCGCCACCGACCAGTATTCGGCGCGTTATCCCCGCGCGGCCGTCACGCGCTTCCGGATGTCGATGAACGCCCTCGCGATCCACCCGGCGACGCGGCACGATCTCTCGCCGGCGCTATTCGCGTCGGCCAGCGCCGCGCCTCCGATCGCCAGCGGCCCCGCCCTGGAACTCTCCGAGGTTCCCGAAGGCGCGCTGGCCCCGCCGCCCGCCGGTGCGCCCCCGGTGCCGCCGGGCGTGCCGCCCGTGATCAGCACGCCGCCTGGCTCCGGCGCGGTGGAGCAGCGCGCGCAGGGACCGCGTCCCGCGCTCGCGCTCGCCGCCAGCTTCGACGGACTGGGTGTGGGATTCGCGGGGCCGCAGGGCACGGCGCGCTTCCGCAATCCGTCGGATAACTCGCTCGCCGTTGGCCCCGACCACATCGTGCAGATCGTGAACACGCGCTTCGCCATCTATACGAAAAAGGGCGCGGAGTACGACACCACCGGCAAGGTGCTCCTCGGCCCCGTGCCGACGAACGAGATCTTCCGCGGCTTCGGCGGCGCATGCGAGAGCCGGGCCAACGGCGACGCGGTGGTGCGCTACGACCAGCTCGCCAATCGGTGGCTGATCGTGATGCCGATCTTTCGAAAGATCGCCGACCCCGCCCGCGAGCCCGCGGCGCGCGTGCCCGGAGATTCGGCGCACTACGCGATGTGCTATGCCGTGAGCCAGGGGCCAAGCCCGATGGGCCCTTACTATAGATACGAATTCCTGCGCACGCTCTTTCCCGACTACCCGCGCCCCGCCGTGTGGCCCGACGGCTACTACGTGCCCACGAGCACGGGCGACACCGTCATCCAGAAGCACGCCTGCGTGGCTGACCGCGCGCGGATGCTGGAAGGCAAGGACGCCACGGAACAGTGCGTGATCGTGGACGGCGTGAACTTCCTCAACATCGCGGACCTGGACGGCACGCAACAGCCGGCGCCGGGCACGCCGGAGATCGTGATGGCCGCCGGCGGGGCGCAGCTCAGGGGGCAGTTCGTGGACAGCACGATCAGCGTGTGGCGCCTGCACGTGGACTGGAACGATCCGGCGCTCACGCGGCTCACGGGACCCGAGAAGATTCCGGTGGCGCCGTATCACTATCTGTGCGACGGGCAGCTCTCGAGCTGCGTGCCCCAGCCGGGCACCGACCGCCGGCTCGACGCGCAGGGCGACAAGCTGATGGCCCGCCTCACCTATCGCCGCATCGGCGGCCAGCAGTCGATCGTCGCCGTGCATTCGGTGAACACCACCGAGGGGGCGGGCGGCGTGCGCTGGTACGAATTCCGGCTGGACAACGGCGGCGACGTCTCGCTCTACCAGCAGGGCACGTACGCGCCCGACAGCTCGTACCGATGGATGGCGAGCGCAGCGATGGATGCGCGGGGCGACATCGGCATCGGCTACTCCTTCGGCGGCACGCCCTTCTACGCGGGGCAGCGCTTCGCGGGCCGGCTCGCCGGCGATCCCAGGGGCGAGCTCACGCTGCACGAGACGGTGCTCGCCGAGGGCGCCGCCGCGCAGACCAACACGCTGCGCTGGGAGGACTACACGCAGACGGCCGTGGACCCGAGCGACGACTGCACGATCTGGTACGTGGGTGATTACTACAAAGCGGGCGCGGAGAGCTACTCGAGCCGCATTGGCGCCTTCACCTTCCCCAACTGCTCCAACTAGGGCTGGGGGGTCGGGGGTGGCTCGCCGTGCTGTCCGACTGTCCGACTGTCCTACTGTCCGACTGTCGGACGGTCGGACAGCAAGACAGACGATCAGCTAAAACGTGACTCCGGACAGGAAGCGATAGTTCGCCCGCGCCGCCGCCATCTCGTCCCTCGGACTCTCCTGCTCTACGTAACACGGCTTGTCGTCGATGTTCGGAATCGCGCCCAGCAGCGCCTTGAGGTCCAGCACGCCGGCGCCGAGCTCCGTGTCGTGCGAGTGATCCGCCACGACGTCCTTGACGTGGAAGGTCCAGTAGCGATCGCGATACCGGTTCAGGTATTCCAGCGGATCGCCGCCGCCCTGCGCCATGTTCCCGAAGTCGAGCTGCAGCCGCACGGCGGCGGGATCGGTGCGGGCCACGAACAGGTCGTACGGAATCCGTCCGTCGATGGGATGCACGTGCTCGGGCTCGTTGTGAAAGGCCAGCCAGACGCCGGCGCGGCGCGCGCGGGCGCCGGCGGCGTTGAACCGGTCGGCCCACGTGCGCCAGGCGTCGAGCGACGTCTTCGTCTCGTCGGGCAGGCTCGGCACGATCAGGTACTGGTGCCCGAGGTAGGTGGCCGTGTCGAGGCTCTTCTCCCAGTCGCCGAGCAGCAGCTCGGGCGCGATGTGCGCCGACGGCGCGCGAAGTCCCAGATGGTCGAGCGTGGCGCGCACCTGTCGGGGCGTGCGGCCGAAGTTGTCGAAGCTCCAGAGCAGCTCCACGTCGTCGTAGCCGATGGCGCGGACGGCGGCGAGCGTGCCCTCGGGATCGCGCTTCATCGCATTGCGCACCGAGTACAGCTCGAGTCCCACGCGCGCCAGCCGGCGCGACGAGGGGCTCGGGGGGAACCCCGCGTGCGGCGCGAGTGCGACCCCGGCCATCGAGGCCCCGAGCGAGCGGAGAAAGTGGCGGCGGCGCATGCCTCCAACCTGTCGCCGGAACCGGCGCCGCGCCATGACCGGCGCATGGCGCCCCATGCCCGGCGCGCCGGTAAACCCGCGCCTCGAGGGGCGGGTCTAATCCGGCGAACCGAAGGCGCCCGCGAACGTCCCGCGCCCGCTGCACGTTCTGTTGGATGATGCCCATCTTGTCATGGCTTTGCTCCGCCCACCCTCCGCCGCCTCGTCCGTGATCCTCCGCCGCCTGTTGGTCATCGCCTGCGCTGCCGTCGGCGCACTGGCCCTTGCGACCCCCGCCCGCGCCCAGAGCGCCGACGTGATCCGCGGGCGCGTCGTGGATCCCGACTCCAACCCGATTGCCAACGTGCAGGTGTCGGCCACGTCCTTCTCGGGCAACGTGACGCGCACCGCCGTCACCGGCCGCGACGGGCGGTTCACCATCACCTTCCCGAACGGCGACGGCGACTACATGGTGGCGTTCAACCACCCGGGCTTCGCGATCAAGCGGTTCGAGGTCAAGCGCACGGCCGATCAGGAAATCCTCGTGGCCGACGCGAAGCTCTCGCGCGATCTCAACGTGCTCGACACGGTGCACGTGCAGGGGGCGCGCGCGCGGCCGCGCCGCAACGACGTGCAGCCGGACATCGGCGGCACCGAGCGCCCCGTGAACAACCAGGCGCTCACCGCCGATCAGCAGGGCGATCTGGCGGCGATGGCGGCGTCGCTGCCCGGGGTGCTCTTCCTGCCTGGGTCCAACGGCGACCCGTCGGGCTTTTCCGTGCTCGGCCTCGACGGCAGCCAGAACAGCAATACGCTCAACGGCATGGATTTCGGCGGGTCGAACATTCCGCGCGATGCGCAGGTGAGCAGCTCGCTGGTCACGGCGCCGTACGACGTGTCGCGCGGCGGCTTCAGCGGCGGCCAGTTCGACATCCGCACGTCGTCGGGCACCAACTTCATCCGGCGCTCGGCGAGCCTCGTGATGGACGCGCCGGCGCTCCAGTGGACCGATCCCGCCGCGCGCGCGCTGGGCCAGCAATACACGAACCTCAATCTCAGCGGCGGCCTCTCGGGCCCCATCCAGTTCGACAAGTCGTTCTACAACTTCTCGTATCAGCTCGGGCGCCGCTCCAACCCCTGGCACTCCCTGCTCAACACCGATCCGCTCGGCCTGCAGACGGCCGGGATCGCGCCCGACTCCGTGAGCCGGCTCCTCGGCATCCTCGGGCAGGACCAGGTGCCGGCGACGATGCGCGGCATTCCGGGGCAGGAGCTCACCGACCAGGGACTGCTGCTCGGGAGCTTCGACTGGGCGCCCCCCAGCTCCACGACGGGCCAGGCGGTGGACCTCACGGTGAACGCCGGATGGTTCAGGTTCAATCCGCTCTCCATCGGCACCACCGAGCTGCCCGCGCACAGCGGGTCGATGACGAGCTGGAACGCCGGCGTCCAGGCGCGGCACACGGCGTACTTCGGGTTCGGCATCCTCAGCGAAACGGGGCTCTCGGTGAGCGCGTCGCGCCGCTACGGCACGCCGTACCTCGACCTGCCGAGCGGTTCCGTGCTCGTCAACTCCGACTTCGCCAACGGCACCGCCGGCCTGCAGAACGTGACCTTCGGCGGCAGCCCGTTCCTGGCCACCACCAACGACAGCCGCAGCGTCGACCTGACCAACCAGCTCTCCTGGTTCAGTCTCGACAACAAGCACCGCATCAAGCTCACCAGCGAAGTGCGGCGTGACGGCTACTCGCTGGACCAGACCACGAACCGCCTGGGCACCTTCACCTTCAATTCGCTGTCCGATCTCCAGGCGGGGATCCCGGCCAGCTTCACGCGGACCCTCGCGCCGCGCACGCGCAGCGGCGGCGAATGGGTGGGCGGGCTGTCGCTCGGCGATTCGTACCGCTACAGCCCAGATTTACAGATCCAGTATGGCGTGCGCCTCGACGGCAACCGGTACGAAGGCGCGCCGCAGGCGAATCCCCTCGTGCCGCAGACCTTCGGCACGCCCAACGATCTCGTGCCCAACCGCCTCTACGTGAGCCCGCGCATCGGGTTCTCGTGGAGCTACGGCATCGCGCCCGAGGTGGGCGGGTTCCTCGGCGCCGTGCGCGGGCCGCGCGCCGTCGTGCGCGGCGGCATCGGCCTCTTCCAGAACGTCGGGCGCGTCACCGACGTTGGGCCGGCCGTGGACAACACCGGGCTCGCCTCGGGGCTGCAGCAGCTCACCTGCGTGGGCGCGGCCGCGCCGGTGCCGGACTGGGCGCAGTACCTGAACGACCCCGCGGCGATCCCCACGCAATGCGCGGGCGGCAGCGGCGGCACCGTGTTCTCCAACTCGGCGCCGAACGTGACCATGTTCGCGCGCGACTACAACGCGCCGCGGAGCCTGCGTTCGAACCTGCAGTGGACCGGCGCGGTGCTGGACAACCGCTTCCAGGCCACCTTCGGCGCCACGTACTCGCTGAATCTCAACCAGGCGTCGGCGGTGGATCTGAACTTCGACCCCGTCGTCGCGTTCCGGCTGCCCGCCGAGGCCAACCGGCCGGTGTTCGTGCAGGCAGGGAGCATCGTGCCGGCCACCGGCGCCATTGCGTCGGCCGACGCGCATCTGTCGAGTGCGTTCAACCACGTGACGCAGATGCGGTCGGACATGCGCTCGGAGAGCGAGCAGCTGAGCGTGCAGATCGCGCCCGCCGGCTTCAGCACGAATTTCAGCTGGAGCCTGTCGTACATCTACCAGAACGTGCGCGAGCGCACGCGGGGCTTCGGCGGCGGCAACACCGCGGGCAATCCGCTCGACGTCGCCTGGAGCCGCTCCAACTTCGATGCGCGGCACCAGATCCAGTACTCGCTGGGCTACAACTTCTTCGACTGGGTGCGGGTGAACTGGTACGGCAACGTGCGCTCGGGCACGCCGTTCACGCCGCTCGTGGCGGGCGACATCAACGGCGACGGCTACGCGAACGACCGCGCCTTCGTGTTCGATCCGGGGCAGACGGCCGACACCGCGCTCGCCGGCGCGATGCGCACGCTGCTGGCCGGCTCGTCGGGCCGCGTGCGGTCGTGCCTCGAGCGGCAGCTCGGCGAGGTGGCGGGGCGGAACAGCTGCGAGGGCCCGTGGACCACGTCGGCGAGCATGTCCATCGCATTCAACCCGATCAAGGTGCACATGCCGCAGCGCGCCACGCTCTCGTTCCAGCTGTCCAATCCGCTCGGCGCCGCCGACCTGCTGCTGCACGGCCAGAACCACACCCACGGCTGGGGGCAGTCGGCCGTGCCCGACGCGTCGCTGCTGTACGTGCGCGGCTTCGGCGCGCAGACCCAGCAGTATCGCTACGAGGTGAACCAGCGCTTCGGCGCCACCAATCCGCAGCTCACCACCTTCCGCTCGCCGGTCACGCTCACGGCGATGCTGCAAATCGACGTGGGCCCCACGCGCGAACGGCAGTTCCTCACGCAGGAACTGGACCGCGGGCGCACGCACGAGGGGATCAAGCTCACCGTGCCGGTGCTGCGCGCGCTGTACGGCAGCGGCGGACTCATGAATCCGCTGTCGGTCATCCTGCGGCAGCAGGACACGCTGGAACTCACGCCGCCGCAGGCCGACAGCGTGGCCACGCTCAACCGCTGGTACATCGTCCATCTCGATTCCATCTGGACGCCGATCACGGCGTACTTCGGCGCCCTGCCCGACCACTACGACGAGGGCGAGGCGTACGATCGCTACCGCCGGGGGCGCGAGGCGTCGGTGGACCTGCTCATCAAGCTCAGCTCGGACATCAAGGGACTGCTCTCCGCGGAACAGCGGCGCAAGCTGCCCGACATCGTGGCGAGCTATCTCGACCCACGGTACCTGTCGGCCATTCGTTCGGGCACGGCCGGCGTCGGCAACTCCGGGTTCGGCCCCGGTGCCGGCACGCCGTTCATCGAGGGCGGCGCCGTTCGCGTCGTCATCAGCAAGTAGATTCAGGGCGGGCGCCCCGCCGGCGCCGCATTCATCGGAGCGAGTCATGATCCGTCGCATCTCTCTTTCGTTCAGCGTCGCACTCTGCACGATGGCCCCCGCCGCCCGCGCCCAGCAGGCGCTGCCGCCGGTGCGTCCCATCGGGCCCATCGAGCACGTGACCACGCAGGCGATGAAGTCGGTGTCGGAAACGCGGGAGCTGCCGGGCCGGCGCGTGCTCGTGAACGACATCGTGGACCACCGCGTGCTGCTGTTCGATTCCACGCTCACGCAGGCCACGCCGGTGGCCGACTCCACGTCCAGCACCGCGAACGCGTACGGCAACATGCCGGGCGGGCTCATCCCGTATCGTGGCGACTCGACGCTGTTCATCGATCCCGCGTCGCTGTCCATGCTCGTCCTCGACGGCGCCGGCAAGATCACGCGTGTGATGTCGGTGCCGCGCCCGAACGAGGCGATCTTCCTCATCGGCGGGCCCTTCGGCACGTCGGGGTTCGATCCCGCGGGACGGCTCGTGTACCGCGGCAACACGCTGCGCCTGCCCCCCGCGCCGGCGGCGGGACGCGGCGGCGACAAGGCGGACCAGCTGCCGCAGTTCCCCGACTCGGCGCCGATCGTGCGCGTCACGCTCGCCACGCGCGCCGAGGATACGGTGGCGTACTTCAAGATTCCGCCCACGCAGATGACGATCACGCGCACCGACAACGGATTCGTGGCCACGTCCAGGATCAACCCGATGCCGGTGGTGGATGACTGGGCCCTGCTTCCGGACGGCACGATCGCCGTCGTCCGCGGCCGCGACTTCCACATCGACTGGTACCATCCTGACGGCACGAAGACCTCGACAGCCAAGATTCCCTTCGACTGGCAGCGGCTCACCGACGACCAGAAGGCGGCGGTGATCGACTCGGCCAAGCAGGTGCTGGAGAAACGCCGTGAGGAGCGGGTGGCCGCGCTCACGCAGACGCGGACGGCAACCGGCGCCGGCACTGTGAATCGCACGAACGTGACCGCGGGGGGCGACGGGGGCGGCGGCATGGGGATGGCAAACATCATGATCGTGGCGCGCAAAGGCGACGGCGGCGGCGACGGAGGGCCCCCCATGCGCGGTGGTTCCGCCCCGCAAATCACGATCCCGCCGCTGCAGTTCGTCCCGCCGTACGAGCTGCCGGACTACCGGCCCGCGTTCACCACCGGCGCCACCAAATGCGACCTGGACGGCGATCTGTGGATCCGCACTACCCAGTCGACCGATGGGCGTCCCGTGTATGATGTCGTGAATCCGGAGGGAGCGCTGGTGGACCGCGTGCAGCTGCCGGCGTTCCGCACGATCGCGGGATTCGGCAAGGGCGTGGTGTACATGGCAGTGGCCGACAGCACCGGCGGCGTGCACCTCGAGCGCGCGCGGTTGAAGTAGACCCTGCCCGGAGTGCCGTACCCGGTTCGGCAATCGGGAGTTCGGTCCTTTACAGGCCGCGGAAGCATCGCTTAACCTGAAAGGACTGGGCTCTCCGGCGCGCGAACCGGGAGCTTGGAGCCGCGGGGTGACTCCGGTTCTCGTTCGTGTCCTGCTGCGCCCGCATCGGATATCTCGATCCAACACACGGGAGGGAGGGATGCGGCTCGACAACTACGCGTTCACGCGTGGTCGCCTCACCGGGGCGATCGCGGCGACGACGGTGATGCTTTTTGCGCTCGGCGCGTGCGGCGGCGGCGAGAAGCCCGCGGCCACGGACACGACCGGCGCCGCGCCGGCGCCGGCCGGCACCACGGCGGCCAGTGCCGCGGCTGCCCCCGCGATGGGGGCTCCGCCGGCGGGCGCCACGGCGGCAATGGTGAGCCTGGGCGACAGCATCTTTCACGGCCAGGCGGCGGGTGGGCTCTGCTTCACCTGCCATGGCGCGGATGCCAAGGGTGGACCGCTCGCTCCGGATCTCACCGACACCGTCTGGCTCACCGGCGACGGTAGCTACGCGTTCATCCAGAAGCGCGTGACCGAAGGCATGCCCAAGCCGACGGCGCCGTACACGGCGCCCATGCTGCCCATGGGCGGCGCGCAGCTCACGCCCGACCAGATCAAGGCCGTGGCCGCGTACGTGTACACGCTCAGCCACCACGGCTGAACGTACGCGGGGACTCCCGGCGTTCCGGGAGTCCCCGCGCCGCGGGTGCGCCGCACGAGCGGCGGCCCCCGCGGGAGTGCGTCACCTCGATCGGCGCTCCGCTATCCGTGACACACCGGGGCGCCGAAGCGGCCGCCGCCGAATCCGCCGTTCGCGGGTTCCGCGGGCGCGGGCTGACGCGGCCAGGTGTTGTCCTCCACGTCCTTGTCGGGGAAGCGGCAGTGCGGATCGAGCACGATGCGCTCGATGCGCCGCGGCCCGAAGTCGAACGTCGCCTTGAAGGTGCGGCTCCCGTTGAACCAGACGTCCACCGGATACGTGACCGTGGCCGTCGTATCGTCGACGATTCGCGCGTTCGGCACGCGGCGCAGCGCCGGTCCGCCGGGCGCGAAGTGCACGTTGAGCACGACGGGCGACGGCATCTGTCCCGCCTGGTACACGGTGACGGTGGTGCGCCCGTGCATCGCGCTCACGTTCCGGATCGATCCGTCCACCGCTTCGGTGGTGAACAGCCAGTAGTACCAGAACCAGCCGAGGTCGCGGTGCAGCGCGTGGTCCATGAAGAACGCGTAGTCCCACGGCGATGGGTGCTTGAACCGCCACGCGTGGGCGTACTCGCTCATCGCGTGCCACACGGCGCTGTCGCCCACGATGCCGCCGAGCATGGAGAGCATCATCGGCGCCTTGCTGTACGCCTGGAAGGAGTACATCGGGCCGCCGTAGTTCGCGTCCCACATCAGCGTGCCCTCGCGCTCGTTGCCGCTGGTGCGCCCGTAGCTCTGGCCCGGGCCGTCGAGGTCGGCCGGGTGGCCCTGGCGGTCGTCGCGCGAGAGGATGTTCATGTACTGGTTGAACCCCTCGTCCATCCATCCGTACCAGGTCTCGTTGGTGCCGAGGGTCATCGGCCACCATTCGTGCCCTGTTTCGTGGTCCGACGCGCCGGTGCTCGACATGATGAACATCGGATACTCCATGCCGAGCTCGGGGCCGTCCACCATCGTCATCGTCGGGAAGGCGTACGGCATCCACAGCTTCGAATAGAACTGGAGGGCGTGCTTCACCGTGGGGCCGGCGTCGGCGTACTGCGCGGCGTGGCCGGGCAGGTACATGATGTTGATCGGCACGTTCCGGTTCGTGCCGGGGATGACGGCGTGGTAGCCGTCCCAGACGAACTGGTTGGAGGTCGCCCACGCCACGTCGCCCGCGGTGTCGGCCACGAAGTGCCACACCAGCCGGTCGCCGGCATTGCCGGCGGTCTCCTTGCCCGGCCCGAAGTTCTCGGGGCCGTTGATGCGCACCGTCGAGTCGGCGGTGAGCGCGCGCTGCAGCCCCGCCCGCTCGTCGGCGGTGAGCACCTCGTCGGGGTTCTGCAGAATGCCCGTGGCGCCCACCAGCCAGCCGGCCGGCAGGTCGAGCTTTACGTCGAAATGGCCGAAGTTATTGTAGAACTCGGATGGGCCCAGATACGGCTCGGTGTCCCAGCCGCCCTGGCGCAGGTCGTCGAACACGGTGACCCGGGGGTACCACTGGCCCACCTGGTACAGCGTGTCCCCCCACGCGCCCATGCGGATGCCGCGCGTCGGCGCGACGACCTTCGGCACCGTGAAATGCCAGTCGGCGTCGAGCGCGAAGCTGCCGTGGGCCGGCACGGGATTCGGCAGGGTGATCGTGGCCACGGTCTGCGAGAGGTCGTACGCCGCGAGCTGCACCGGCGGCGGCGCCGCGCCGCGCCCGCCACGTCCGCCGCGCCCGAAGAAGCGGGGCGCCGCGCCCGGATTGAGCGCCACGTTCTCGCCGTTCACCTTGAGCGCCGTGACCTGCATGCCGTCGGTGATGTCGGTGACCACCTCGGCGCGCGGCACGTTCGGCGCGAACAGGTTCTGGTCGAGGCGCAGCGTGATCGTGCGCATCTCGTTCGGGCCGTTGTTGTTCACCACCACGTGCTCGTGGCCGGTGATGAGGCCGGTGGCCGGGTCGAACCGCGCGTCGATGGTGTAATCGGTCCAGAGCTGCCAGTAGTTGCGGCCGGGGCGCCCCGTGCTGTCGCGGGTGCCCGCCGCGAAGGCGCGCTGGATCATGTCGGTCATCGGGATGTCGTGCCGGATGGCACGCTCCGGATACTTCGCGGTCGCCTGGGCGTGGCCGGCGGCAGGGAGCGCCGCCAGCGCACCCAGCGCGGCCAGCGCGGCGAGAGGTCGTGAGCGCATCGAAACTCCTATTCGGGGTCCATCGCGAGCCCGGCCGGAACGCCGGGTGCCCCAGAAATACCATGCGGTACTACATATTGAAAGGGACGCCAGCCCCGAGGTCCACGCATGAAGCCCCCGGCCCGCCACCGCGAACACCACCGCACCGACCGCATCGGCTGGCTCCGCGCCGCCGTGCTCGGCGCCAACGACGGCATCGTATCCACCGCCAGTCTCGTCGTGGGCGTGGCCGCGGCCAACGCGGGGCACGGCGAGATCCTCGTGGCGGGCACCGCGGGGCTCGTCGCCGGCGCGATGTCCATGGCGGCCGGCGAGTACGTGTCGGTGAAGTCGCAGGCCGAAACCGAGTCGGCCGACCTGGCACGCGAGCGCGCCGAATTGAAGGGAGATCCGGAGGCGGAGCACGTCGAGCTGGCGTCGATCTACGTGCAGCGGGGGCTGGAGCCCGGGCTGGCGCGCCAGGTGGCCGATCAGCTCATGGCGCACGACGCGCTGGCCGCGCACGCGCGCGACGAGCTCGGGATTTCCGAGGTGGTGACGGCGAAGCCGATCCAGGCGGCGCTCGCGTCGGCGGCGAGCTTCGCCGTGGGCGCGGCGATGCCGCTGCTCACCACCTGGCTCTCGCCGGTGGCGCGGGTGATCCCGCTGGTGATCGGGGGATCGCTGGTGTTCCTGGCCGTGCTCGGCGCGGTCGCCGCGCGCACCGGCGGGGCGCCGGTGGTCCGGGGCGCGGTGCGCGTCGCCTTCTGGGGCGCGCTCGCCATGGGGATCACCGCCGGCGTGGGGCGGCTGTTCGGGACGGTCGTGTAGCGCTGGGCGCCGCGTATCCGGCGCCCGTGCCGGATCGCGTCAGGGCGTGCCCGCGGCGGCCCCCTGCCGCGCCAGCGCGCCCCACAGCGTCGGGTCCTCCGTGCCGAGCACCCAGACCGAGTATCCGCGCAGGTGGTAGCGCGACACGAGCGCCAGCTTGTCCATGAACGCGCGCGTGTCCTCGATCCAGAGATAGCGGAACACGCCGGTCTCGCTCCACACCGCGTACGGCGACTTCTGCACGCTGTCCCACGTGGCGCGCAGCCCGTTGGCGGTGAGCAGGCTTTCCGCGCGCACGTAGGGGATGTCGCGCCCGCGCATGCGCGACCCTTCCTTCACGCTGTACGACGGGAACCACCAGTCCGAGTACGAGGGAATGCCGAGCGAGACCTTGCCCGGCGGGACGCCGAGAGCGAGGAGGTGGCGGAGGCACGCCTCCATCCACGGAAAGCCGGCCACCGGGCCGGCGGGCGACCCGCCCGTATGCTCGGCGTACGTCATATAAGAAATGAAATCGAGCGTGTCGGCCAGCGCCTTGTAGTCGTACACGCCGCGCCAGTTGGCGTAGATCCACCGGTCGTAGCTGTTCGTGCCGGGATCGTCGCTGGCGCGGGGCACGACGGCGGCGGAGAGCGTGCAGCCGGCGTGGTGCACCGAGTCGACGGCCTCGCGGACGAAGGCGGTGAAGCGGCGCCGGTCGGCGACGTTCACGTTCTCGAGGTCGAACTGGACGCCGTCCAGGTGCTGCGTGCGGCAGAGGGCGGCCAGGCTGCGCATGGCGCGGCGCCACGCCGTGCGATTGGTGAGCACGCGGTGGATCGCGGGCTGGCTGAACCCCGGGTTCATGACGAGGGGCACGAGCTTCACGTGGTGCTCGTGTGCGGCGGCGATCACGCGCGGATCGATGCGCCCCGTGATGCGGCCGTTCGGCTGGAGCGCGAACACCTGCGGCGAGACGACGTCGATCTGGGCGGCGTGCTCGACGAAGTGCACGGTGCTCGAGTCGGCGCCGGTGGAGTACCAGAGCGCTTCGGGATGCTGGGCGCGCGCGGCGGGCGGCGCGGCCAGCGCGAGGGCGACGACGAGGGCGCCGGCGAGGGGACGCATGGCGGCAGAGGGCAGAGGGTGAAGGCTTGAAGGTGGGCGAACGCGGGGTGACCGGGCAAGGGCGCCGGTCGTTAGGAAGATGTTCCGGGCCCGATGGCCGCTGCGCCGTACTTCACCCTCATCGAACGCTCATGGCCGATCCCACGGCGTCGCGTCACGCCCCCGAAGTCTTTCGCTCCGGCGTCGATCTCCGGATCGTCTTCGTCATCCTCCTGGGCACCGTCGGCGCGCTCGCGGCCGTGATGGCCGCCCCATCGACGAACGCCGGGCTCGGGAAGGACGCCGCGATCGTGATCGCCGCCGCGGTCGCCGCGCTCGTGCTCGGGCTCTTCTGGTGGACCTACCGGTCCACCGCCTACACGCTCCACGACGACACGCTCGACGTGCGCTGCGGGGGACTGCACTGGCGCGTGGCCTGCCGCGACATCACACGGGTGGAATACACGAACAGCGTGCGGTCGGCGCCCGCGCTCTCGCTCCGCCGGCTCCGGGTGTGCTACGGCGAGTCCGGCGGACTGGTGATCTCGCCGCGGGACCGCGAGGCGTTCATCGAGGCACTGCGGCGGCGGGTGCCGGGGGTGGGAGTCGGACCGTCCGACAGCTAGACAGTCGAACAGTAGACAGTCGGTCAGTCGGACAGTCCGAAAGTCGGCGGTCAGTGCGAGCGGTCGTTCGGGCGCAGGTCGTCGAGGATCGGGTGGTCGAGGCCCTGAAGCGTGGTGTGCTCGGGCCTGAGCAGATCGAACACGACGACCTCGTTCTTGCCGGCGTGGAGCCAGGGTCCCGGCACGTAGAGCGTCTGCTCCGGGCCGATGCCCCAGAAGCGGCCGAGTTGGTGGCCGTTCACCCAGACGGTGCCCTTGCCCCAGCCGCGCGTGTCGAGGAAGGTGTCGCCGGTGTGCGTGAGCGTGAACGTGCCGCGGTAGTAGCCGGGCCCCGCGAGCGCGCTGGATGCGCGGTCGGGCATTGACGTCCAGCAGACGCCGCGGTCATCGACGTCGCCCGTGCGGGCCGCCGGGTGGCAGCGGGGCTCGGGGACCGACGCCATCGGCCAGTGGTAGACGTCCCACCCCAGGAGCTCTCGGCCGTCGAGCGTCACCGAGTGGGTGATACCCTTCTCCTCCGTACGGAGCGGCTTGGCGAAGTTCACGCGTCCCGAGTTCTCGACCAGTATGTCGAGTTGCGCGCCGGCGGGTGCGGCCAACGGCATGCGGTCCTCGCCGAGCCGGCGATCGAGCGTGCCCTTGAGCGTTCCGTTGACGTACACCTGGGCGTAGTCGCGCACATCGCGAATCACGAGCTCGCCACTGTCGGCGGCGGGGACCCTGGTGCGGTAGAGGATATCGCCGTACGACTGGCCGAGGCGCTCCATGTTCCGCGGGCGCTCGACGTGGTCCGGCCGCTCGAGGTCGCTCCAGAGTGAGGCTTGTTCGTCCAGCGTGAACGGCGGCACCGCAATCGGCGCGGGCGTCGCGGGCACCGGCGGCGGCGCGATGCCCGTGGCCTTCGCGATCGCGTCGCGGAACATGAAGTACTTCGGCGTCGGCCGTCCTGACTCGTCGAGCGCCGCGTCGTAGTCGTAGCTCGACGTCTGCGGATGGTAGTGCCCGCCGTCGATGTTGGCGCCGTTCATGAATCCCGGCGTGGTGCCGCCGTGGAACATGTAGATGCTTACCGAATAGCCCTTGCCGAGCATCCAGCTCAGCTCGCGGGTCTGCTCGGTGGCGTTCGTCGTGTGGTGCGGGCGGCCCCACTGGTCGAACCACCCCGCCCAGTATTCGCCGCTCATCAGCGGCTCGCCGGGCTTGAATCGCGCCAGGCGCGCGAACGCGCTGTCGGCCTCGCCGGGGCCGAAGTTCACCACGGCCGGCAACTCGGGCAGCGTGCCGTTGGGGAGCTGCACGTCGCCGTCGGCGGTGTAGAGGTACACGTCGCGGAATCCGGCGTGGCGCAGGGCGCCGAGCTGCCAGCGCAGGTAGTCCTTGTCCCTATCGAAGGATCCGTATTCGTTCTCAACCTGCACGGCGATGATCGGCCCCCCGCGGCTGGCGAGGAAGGGCGTCACCACCCTGCCCAGCGTGTCGAGCCACCGCTCGGCGGGCAGCGTGAACCTCGGATCGGTGCTGCGCAACACGATGCCGGTATCGGCGAACAGCCACCCCGGGTACCCGCCCAGCTCCCATTCCGCGCAGACGTACGGCCCGGGGCGCAGGATCACGTGCAGCCCGACCTCCTGTGCGGTGCGCAGGTACGCCGCGAGGTCGCGCTGTCCCGAAAAGTCGTAGTGTCCCGGCGTGGCCTCGTGGAAATTCCAGAACACGTACGTGGTGATGGTGTTGAGCCCCATGGCCTTCGCCTTCTCCATCCGATCGCGCCAGTACTCGCGCGGCACGCGCGCGTAGTGCATGGAGCCGGCGATGATCTGGAAGGGCTTTCCGTTCAGAGCGAAATGCCCGGAGTCGGCGGTGAGCGGCCCGGTCTGCGCGCCGGCTGTGGCGGCGAGGGCGACCAGGCACAGCAGCAGGAGTCGGCGCATGGGCGGAAGATACCGCGCGGCTGCCGCCTCGTCAGCACGCGGCCGCGACTGGTCGCGGTGCCGCCGAAGCGATAGTATCTCGAAACGGCCTTCTGCCTTCCGCGCCGGCTTCCGGCGCGTGGGGTACGGTCCGGGCAACGTCGGGATGCGCGCCGGCGCGATTCCCCACGCCGTTACCGACCTCCGTCCGAGACCTGATGGCCGCTGACCGTTGACCGTTCCCCGAGGCGAATCATGGATCCCCGCGCTGTTGCACCCGCCGAAATCCTCCGCATCAACACGAAGCTCTTCCGCAATTGTCTGCACGGCATGACGCAGGAGCACGCGCAGGCGCGTCCGTCGGGCGAGACCAACAGCGCCTTGTGGGTGGCGGCGCACATGGTGAAGGCGCGGTACGGACTGCTCAAGTGGCTGGGGGCGGAGCGCCGGAACCCGCTGCCTGAGACGCTGCTGGCGGCCAGGAGCATCGACGACGTGCGGGAATGGCCGGCGCTGGCCGACGTGCTGGCCGCCTGGACCGATGCATCGCACGCGCTGCGCGACCGTCTGGCGGCGATGACCGCGGCGCAGCTCAGCGCGCCGGTGGAAGTGCGCTTCCCGGTCTTCGAACAGACGACCTTCGCGCTGCTCGTCTTCATGGTGCAACACGACAGCTATCACCTCGGCCAGTTGTCGGTGTTGCGCAAGCTTGCCGGACTGCCGGGCATGAGCTACACCGAGCCGTAGCCGCACGCCACCCGCGGCAACCTTCACCCCCGTCGATCTTCGAGCCGCCCGTGCCCTCGATCTCCCGCCGCGACTTCCTCGCCACGTCCGGCAGCTGCGCCGCCTACCTCGCGCTGGCCGCGGCGGGATGACGCTCGGCTCGCGCGCGGACCTCGACGGCATGCGGCGCGTCGGCCGGCTCGTGGCCGACGCCCATGCCTTTCTCGCGCGCCAGGTGGCGCCCGGCATCAGCACCGCCCAGCTCGATGAGCGCGGCGCGAAGTTCATCCGCGCGCGCGGCGGGCGATCGGCGCCGCAGCTCACGTATCGGTTTCCCGGCTTCAATCTCATCAGCGTGAACGATCAGATCGTGCACGGCGTGCCCGGCGACCGCGTGCTCGCGCGCGGCGACCTGGTGAAGCTGGACATCACCGTCGAGCTGGGCGGGTACGTGGCCGATGCCGCGCGCACGATCGCGCTGCCCGGGGCGCCGGACGTGGCGCGGCGGTTGCTGCGCTGCGCGCGGCGCGCCTTCACGGCCGCCATGAAGGAAGCGCGCGACGGACGCCCGGTGCGCGGCATCGGGCGCGCGATCGAGCACGAAGTGGCGCGCGACGGATTCTTCGTGGTGCGCGAGCTGACGGGGCACGGCGTCGGCCGCACGATCCATGAATCGCCGACCGTGCTCAACTACGAGGACCCGCGCGACCGCGCGATCCTGCACGACGGCATGGTGCTGGCCGTGGAGCCGATCATCACCGAGCGGCCGTCGCGCACCGTCGAAGAGCGGGACGGGTGGACGATCCGGACGCGCAATCACGTGCTGTCGGCGCACTATGAGAACACGATCGTCGTGCGGCACGGGCGCCCATTGATTCTGACCGCGGCGTAATCCGCGTCACAGCCCCGCGGCCAACTCCTCCTGCCAGCGGTTGAGCGGCTTCGTATCGGGGGGCGTGCAACAATCGTCCCGATGTGGGGGTACCCCCGCAACCAGCAACGGAGGAGTCGCATGAAGCGTGCATTCATGAGTCTGGCGGTCGTGGCCGCACTGATCGGGAGCGCCGCCCAGCCGGCGCACGCCCAGAGCGGACTTGGAATCAAGGGCGGCGCGACGTTCAGCAACGTGTCGAGCGCCGGCGTGATGCCCGGCGCCCTGCAGTCGCGCACCGGCTATTCGATCGGCCTCGGGTACGAGAGCGGCTCGCCGCTCGGACTCGGCATCGAGGGACTCTATTCGCAGCAGGGCGTGACCAGCAGCACGCCCGGCGATTCGCGCGAGCTGAACTACATCGACGTCCCGGTCTACCTGCGCCTCTCGGCGCCGACGCCGGGCCTCACGCCCTTCGCGTATGCCGGCCCGCAGGCCTCGTTCGAGATGGCGTGCAACGCGGGCGGCACCACCTGCCCGAACACCGGCCGTCCGAAGACGACGTATGCCGGCGTCATCGGCGCCGGCATACGGTTGATGGGTGGGCTCACGGTCGAGGGCCGCTACGTGTACGGCCTCACCGACCTCAAGCTGGCCACGGTGCAGAGCACCGACAGCTACAAGACCCGTTCGTTCATGGTCCTCGTCGGTTTCGGATTCTGATTCCTCATTTCGCACGCTCCAGCGCGGAAGCGGCACGGTTCACCAGCGCCGCTTCCGCGCTGAGTGCGTTTGCGATCCGCGCGATCTGCGGGTCGACGTCGCTCCACTCGTCCTGCTCGATCGCCTCGCGCGCGCCCGGCATCGTCTTCACGCCATAGCCGGTATAGAATCCCGGCGCATACAGCAGGTGCTTGTACCACGGCCTCCGCGGCAGTCCGTCGGGTGACGTGAGCTCGCGTTCCGACTTGAGCAGCTCCTCGTTCACGGCGCGCAACGCAGCATCGGCGGTGTCGGCGCCCGCGTCCCACCGGCCATATGCTTTCTCGAACCGCGCCGCGGCGGCGTTCAGCGTGTCCACCGCGTTCAGGAGCGGCGCGAAGTTGAACTGCGGCGGCGGCACCTTCGCCGCGGGCGCGAGCGTCGGGTGCTCGGGATCGCTCGCCATCGCGAAGTCCCCGGCCTCGATGGCGCGGTTGGTCGCTTCGATCGCGCGCGCCCGTTGGTCGCGAAGCTGCTGCAGCTCCGTCGTGTAGCGCTGCACGGTCTGTGCGAGATTCGTGTACACGAAGGGCAGCACGTCGGCGTCGGCCAGCCGCATCACCATGCGGCCCGCCGTCTGCGCGAGCGCGCGCCCGTACACGAACGACGTGTCGCTGAAGTGCGTGTACCAGTAGAAGTCGTCGTAGATCGAGTGGTAGATGCCGCTCTCGTCCTCGCCGCCGAAACCGAGGTTGAGCGACGCGATGCCCAGATGCTGCAGGAAGGGCGTGTAGTCCGAGCCCGAGCCGAGCGCGCCGATGCGCATGTCGGCGTTGGGCCCGCCGTCGGCCCCGTTGCCTCCGCGTCCCCCGCCGTCGGCGGCGCGCACCGCCATCTCGGCCTTCGCGCGCTTCCACACGCTCACGTGCGCTTCCGGATCCATCACGTCCTTCTCCGCCTCGTTCACGAACGCTTCCAGCGAATGCGATCCCGAGGCGCGGAAGAAGCCGCGCCCGTTGCCGTCGGTGTTGATGTACGCCACCGCGTGCTGCTCCAGCTCCGCGGCGTGTTCCTCCGCCCACTCGGTGGAGCCGAGCAGGCCCGGCTCCTCGCCGTCCCAGGCCGCGTAGATGATCGTGCGCTTCGGGCGCCAGCCCTGCTTGTACAGCTCGCCGAGGGCGCGCGCCTCCTCCAGCTCGGCCACCTGGCCCGCGATCGGATCGGCGGCGCCGTTCACCCACGCGTCGTGGTGGTTGCCGCGAATGATCCACTCGTCCGCTTCCGTGGTGCCGGGCAGCCGCGCGATCACGTCGTGCAGCGTCTTGAGATCCCAGTTGGACTTGACCACCAGGTGCACGCGCGCCGGCCCGGTGCCGAGGTGGTACGTGATCGGCAGGCCGCCGCGCCACGACGCGGGCGCGACGGGGCCGGCCATCGCGGCGAGCAGCGGCTGCGCGTCGCCGTACGAGATGGGAAGCACGGGGATCTTCGTCAGTACCGGCGACTGGTCCACCGGCAGCCGCTTCGCGTCCTTCGTGGCGCCGATGCCGGGCGTGAGCGGATCGCCGGGGTAGGTGGGCATGTCCTCCACGCTGCCGCGCTGCACGCCCTGCGGCGGACGCATCGGCCCCTTGGGGAAGACGTCGCCGCCCGCGTAGCCATCGTCGGCGGGATCGGAGTAGATGAGGCACCCGATCGCGCCATGCTCGGCGGCCACCTTCGGCTTGATGCCGCGCCACGAGCCGCCGTACTTGGCGATCACGATCGCGCCCTTCACCGAGATGCCGTGGCGCGCCAGCTCGTCGTAGTCGGCGGGCACGCCGTAGTTCACGAACACGAGCGGACCGGTCACGTCGCCGTCGGCCGAGTACGCATTGTACGTCGGCAGCTGCTCCGCCGTCTGGCCCGAGGTCGGGTCCACCGCCACCGCCGGCTCCTGCAGTTTGGCCACGTAGCGCGTGGGCGCGATCATCTCCACGAGCCGCTGCTTGGGCGTCGGGAACAGCACGTCGAACGTCTCGATGTGCGCGTCCCATCCCCACGACTTGTACTGCGCCAGGATCCACTCGGCGTTCTGCAGGTCGTACGGCGAGCCCACGTGGTGCGGGCGCGCCGAGAGGAGCTGCATGTTGGCGCGCAGCCGCGCCGGATCGGGAATGGCGTCGAACTTCGCTTCCCAGCGGCGCTCGACGCTGGATGATGCAGCGGTGAAGCCGCGCAGTGGGGCGGGCTCGGGCGCGAACCGCGCCGGGAGCAGGGTGAGTCCGCCCAGGGCGGCGACGGTGGAGAGGGTGAGTCTGGGCATCATGGCAGGGTGGGGTTGCGCGGATGGTGGCGGGCACCGAGGAACCCGGCCAAATTGGAGCGCCGTCCCGCGCCGCGCCAGACGCGCGGCGGCGCCACCCCCAACCCTCCCGAGCCCCGACGATGCGCCATCTCGTGCGGTTCGCCCTCTCCGCGTTCGCGGTGCTGGGCGCTTCCACCGCCGCCGCCCAGCAGCGTCCCGATCCCGCGACGGTCGACACGTTCGTCATCCGGAACTTCCGCACCGAGAGCGGCGTCGTGCTCCCGGAGGCGCGCGTGGTATACGGCACGTACGGCCACCTGAACGCCGCGCACGACAACGCGGTGCTGCTTCCGTCGCACTACATGGCCAACCACCGCGGATACGAGTGGCTCATCGGTCCGGGGCGGGCGCTGGACACGACGCGCCTCTTCCTCGTGGCGACGGAAATGTTCGGCAACGGGCACTCGTCGTCGCCGAGCAACACGCCCGAGCCGTACCACGGGCCGCGGTTTCCGGTGACGACGATTCGCGACAACGTCGACGCCGCGCACCGGCTGCTCACGGAGAGGCTCGGCATCGCGCACCTGCGGGCGATCATCGGGTTCTCGATGGGCGCGCAGCAGGCGTTCCAGTGGGCGGTGAGCTACCCCGATTTCGCCGACCGCGTGGTGGCGACGTCGGGCACCGCGAAGACCTACGGCCACGGCATCGTGCGGCTGGAGGGACAGATCGCGGCCATCGAGGCCGACCAGACCTTCAACGGCGGCGATTACACCACCGAGCCGGCGAAGGGGATGGAGGCGTTCGGGATGGTCTGGGCGGGGTGGCTGTACTCGCAGGAGTGGTGGCGAAAGGAGCTCTGGCGCACGAACACGCCGCCCGGCACGACCTTCGAGCAGGTGGTGGACAACTTCCGTACGAATTTCCTCAAGGGCGCCGACGCCAACGACGTGATCCTGCAGGCGCGCACCTGGCAGCGGCACGACGTGGGGCAGACGCCGGGATTCCACGGCAGCGTGGAGGCGGCGCTGCGGTCGATCCGGGTGCCCTTCCTGTACATGCCGTCGGCGTCGGACCTGTACTTCCCGATCGGCGATGCGCGGTACGAGGAGCAGTTCATGCGCACTGTGTCGTTCGTGCCCATCCCGTCGCTGTGGGGGCACCCGGCGGGGGCGGGCGTCGATCCCGCGGACCTGAAATTCCTGAACGACAAGATCGGCGCCTTCCTCCGCGGCGAGCGCGTGCAGGCGGGGCCGGAGCGGTAGCGCCGCGATGACTGCGCCCTCTGCGAGCGACCGCGCCGCGTCGCAGCTCGTGCGCAACTCGCGGCTCGCGCTGCTCGCGCTGCTGGCGGTGTATGGCGTGATCTGCCTGCGCAATCCGATGGCCGGGCACATCATCGACAGCGTGGACCTCGCCATTCACGAGACCGGCCACTTGGTGTTCAGGCCGTTCGGCGACGTGCTCCAGTTCGCGGGCGGCACGCTCTTCCAGCTCATCGTGCCGGTGACCTTTCTCGTGTACTTCGTGAAGTTCGCGCCCAAGCGCGACGACTTCGCGGCGTCGGTGATGCTCTGGTGGGTGGCGGTGAATCTCTGGAACATCGCCGTGTACATGGCCGACGCGCGCACGCAGGCGCTGCCGCTCGTCGGCGGCGGCGAGCACGACTGGGCGTATCTGTTCGGCCGGTTCGGGCTGCTGCGCCGCGACACGGCGATCGCGGGCACGGTGCGCATGCTCGGCATGCTGCTGTTCGTGGTGGCGCTCGTGCGCGGGTACCTGGTGGCGGTGCGCCCGCCGGCGCCCGCGGACGAGGTGGACGCCGCCACCGGCGCGCAGTAAGCTCTCCGCATGCCCAACACATGCATGCCCCGCTCTCCGCACGTCGCGCGCCGCACCGCGGCCGCGATCACCATCCTGCTCGCCGCGGTCACCGCCGCTCGGCCGGCCGCCGCCCAGCGCCCCACGCTCGCGCGCAACGTGATGCAGTACGTCGCCGTGGACACGACGATCGTTGCGCTCACGCACGTGCGCGTCATCGACGGCACCGGGGCCGCGCCCCGCGAAGACCAGACGCTCATTCTGCGCGACGGGAACATCGCCGCGATGGGCCCCACGGGCACGGTGCAGATTCCGGGCGGCGCGATGGTCATGGACCTCACCGGCAAGTCGGTGATCCCCGGGCTCGTGATGATGCACGAGCACCTGTTCTATCCCACCGGGCCCGGCGTGTACGGCAACGATTTCGTCAGCTTCCCGCGGCTCTATCTGGCGGGCGGCGTCACGACGATGCGCACCACCGGAAACGTGGCCGGCTACGGCGACCTGCGCATGGCGGCGGCGATCAGGGCGGGCGAGCAGCCCGGCCCGTGGATCGACGCCACCGCGCCGTACGTGCAGGGTCCTTCGCCATTCTTCCAGATGTACGCGCTCAAGGACTCCGCCGACGCGCGCCGCTACGTGAACTTCTGGGCCGACGCGGGCGCCACGTCGTTCAAGGCGTACATGAACATCACGCGCCCCGAGCTGGCCGCGGCCATCGACGCCGCGCACAAGCGCGGGCTCAAGGTCACGGGACACCTCTGCTCCGTGACCTACCGCGAAGCGGCCGACCTCGGCATCGACGACCTCGAGCATGGGTTCTTCGTCGCCACCGACTTCGTGAAGAACAAGCAGCCCGACCTCTGTCCGGGCCAGGCGGAAGGCATGCAGGCGCTGGCAACCGTGGACACCGGCAGCCCGGCGTTCAAGTCCCTGGTCCAGCATCTCGTCGCAAAGCACGTCGCGATCACGTCCACGCTCACCGTGTTCGAGACCTTCACGCCGGGACAGCCCGTGCCGCCCGGGATCGACGTGCTCGATCCGATCCTGAAGGACGAGTTCCTGCGCAACTACGCGCGCACGCAGAGCCGGCCGAACTCGCCGTACAAGAAGCTGTTCGCCGAAGACCGTGCGATGGAGGTGGCGTTCGTGCGCGCGGGCGGACTGCTGCTGGCCGGCACCGATCCCACAGGCGGCGGTGGCGTGATCCCGGGCTTTTCGGACCAGCGTCAGGTGGAGCTGCTGGTGGGGAGCGGGTTCACTCCCGAGGAAGCGATCAGGATCTGCACCCTCAACGGCGCCACCTACCTCGGCCGCGCCGACCGCATCGGCTCCATCGCCGCCGGCAAGCAGGCCGACCTGGTGGTGATCGACGGCAACCCGGCCGCGAACATCGACGACATCGCGAAGGTGGAGCTGGTGTTCAAACAGGGCGTTGGGTACGACCCCGCGAAGCTGATCGCTTCGGTGATGGGAAAGGTCGGGTTGTACTGAATCCCGCGGTTGCATAACCGCAGTTGGCAGTTCGCAGTTTGCAGTTTGCAGTTCCGCCGTTCGGTGTCCGCCTGTCCGCCTGTCCGCCTGACAGACGGTTGGACAGTCGGACAGTCAGTCAGTACGACGGCCTGTCCAACTTCGCCATCTGCATGATCGTCGCCGACAGCTCCTCGATCGACTTCGTCGACGAGTCGAGCCACTGGATGCACTCGCGCGTCATCATGTGCTTGGCCGCCTCGACTTCGTAGCGGCAGTTCTCCAGTGAGGCGTACGTGCTGTTGGGGCGCCGCGCCTGGCGGATGCTCGACAGCCGGTCGGGGCTGATCGAGAGCCCGAACAACTTGCTCCGGTGCGTCGCCAGGTCGTCGGGCAGCTTTTTCCGCTCGAAATCGTCGGGAATGAGCGGAAAGTTGGCCGCCTTCACGCCGAACTGGAGCGCCATGTACAGGCTCGTCGGCGTCTTCCCGCTCCGCGACACCCCCACCAGGATCAGGTCCGCCTGGTCGAGGTCGGCGCTCGACACCCCGTCGTCGTGGGAGAGGGTGAAGTTCACCGCGTCGATGCGGTGCGTGTAGTCCACACTGGTGGCCACCTTCCGGGATTTCCCGATGGCATGAGAACTGCGTGCATGGAATTCTGATTCCAGCGGGGCGATGAAGGTCGAGAAGAAGTCCAGGATCAGCGCATCGGCTTCGCGCAGCCGTTCCGCCACGTCGGGGTTGACCAGGGTCGAGATGACCACGGGACGCACGCCGTCGAGCGAGCGGGCCGCGCGGATCTGCTCTACGCAGTCCAGCACCTTCTGCGTGCTGTCCACGAACGGGATGCGCACCTGGCGAAACGCGATTCCCTCGAACTGGGAGAGCAGGCTGTGGCCGAGCGACTCGGCGGTGATGCCGGTGCCGTCGGAAATGAAGAAGACGGTACGGTTCGCGGTCATGAAGGCGGGACTCGCAGGCAGATGGGTTAGACTAATTTTAGTCGTTCGCGCACGGGAATCCCCAATCACGATGAAAGGCTGCCGGCCATGACGAATACATCGACGGCGTACGTGCTCCCATTCGAAGACATTCGGATGACGGACGTGGACCGGGTGGGCGGAAAGAACGCGTCACTCGGCGAGATGATGGGCCACCTCGCGGCGTCGGGGGTGCGGGTGCCCGGCGGCTTCGCGACGACGGCCGCGGCGTTCCGCGATTTTCTGGGGCAGAACGGCCTGGCCGCACGGATCGCGAAGGCGCTCGACGCCCTCGACGTCGAGGACGTGAACGCGCTGGTGGCGACGGGGGCGCAACTCCGGCAGTGGGTCCTCGATACGCCGCTTCCCCCGCGGCTCGAATCCGAAATCAAGTCACATTACGAGAAGCTCGCCGCCGACAGCGGCGACGGCGCCTCCTTCGCCGTCCGCTCCTCCGCCACCGCCGAAGACCTCCCCGAAGCGTCCTTCGCCGGCCAGCAGGAGACGTACCTGAACATCCACGGCTACGACAACATCCTCGCCGCCGTCAAGGAGACCTTCGCCTCGCTCTACAACGACCGCGCCATCGCCTACCGCGTGCACAAGGGGTTCGCCCACGCCGACGTCGCGCTCTCGGCCGGCGTGCAGCGCATGGTCCGCTCCGACGCCGCCGCCTCGGGCGTCATGTTCACCCTCGACACCGAGTCGGGCTTCGACCAGGTCGTGTTCATCACCGCGTCGTACGGACTCGGCGAGACGGTCGTGCAGGGCGCCGTGAATCCCGACGAGTTCTACGTGCACAAGCCCACCCTCGCGCTGGGCAAGCCGTCGATCGTGCGGCGCAGCCTGGGCTCCAAGCTCGTGAAGATGGTGTTCACCGGCGACCGCGAAGCGGGGCGGAGCACGAAGACCGTGGACGTGCCCGAACCCGAGCGGTACCGCTTCGCGATCAGCGACGCCGACGCGCTCGAGCTGGCGCGCTACGCCGTCGTGATCGAGAAGCACTACGGGCGCCCCATGGACATCGAGTGGGCGCGCGACGGCGAGGACGGCAAGCTGTACGTGCTGCAGGCGCGCCCCGAGACGGTAAAGTCGCACGGCGGCCGCAGCACGGAGAAGTTCATCCTCAAGCAGCACGGCAAGGTGCTGGTGAAGGGGCGCGCCATCGGACAGAAGATCGGCGCCGGTCCGGCGCGCGTGGTGAAGAGCGCGAAGGAAATGGACCGGGTGAAGCCGGGCGACGTGCTCGTCACCGACATGACCGATCCCAACTGGGAGCCGGTGATGAAGCGCGCCGCCGCCATCGTCACCAACCGCGGCGGCCGCACCTGCCACGCCGCCATCATCGCCCGCGAGCTGGGCATCCCCGCCATCGTCGGCACCGGCGACGCCACCGCCAAGCTCGAGGAAGACGAGCCGGTGACGGTGAGCTGCGCGGAGGGCGACACCGGCTACGTGTATCGCGGGGCGCTGGAGTACGAGGTGGCGCGCGCCGACGTCGGCCAGCTCCCGACGCTGCCGGCCAAGATCATGATGAACGTCGGCAATCCGGAAATGGCGTTCGAGTTCGCGATGATCCCGAACGGCGGCGTGGGGCTGGCGCGGCTGGAGTTCGTGATCAACAACGTCATCGGCGTCCACCCCAAGGCGATCCTCGACATCGAGCACGTGCGCGAGAGCCTGCGCGAGGAGATCACGCGCCGCGCGCGCGGCTACGCGAGCCCCGAGGACTTCTTCGTCGACAAGCTCGTGGAGGGCGTGGCCACCATCGGCGCCGCGTTCTATCCCAAGCCGGTCATCGTGCGGCTGTCGGACTTCAAGTCGAACGAATACCGCAAGCTGCTGGGCGGCGAGATGTACGAACCCGAAGAGGAGAACCCGATGATCGGGTTCCGCGGCGCGTCGCGCTACGTCGCCGAGAGCTTCCGCGACTGCTTCGAGCTGGAATGCCGCGCGATGAAACGCGTGCGCGACGAGCTGGGGCTCACGAACGTCGAGATCATGATTCCCTTCGTGCGCACGGTGAGCGAGGCGAAGCGCGTGGTGGACCTGCTCGCCGAGCACGGGCTGGAGCGCGGCGAGAACGGGCTCCGGCTCATCATGATGTGCGAGATTCCGAGCAACGCGCTCCTCGCCGACGAGTTCCTGCAGTACTTCGACGGGTTCTCGATCGGGTCCAACGACCTCACGCAGCTCACGCTGGGGCTCGACCGCGACTCCGGCCTCGTGGCCCAGGGCTTCGACGAGCGCGACGGCGCGGTGAAGAAGCTGCTCACGATGGCGATCTCGGCGTGCAACCGGCTGGACAAGTACATCGGCATTTGCGGGCAGGGGCCGAGCGACCACGCCGACTTCGCGAAGTGGCTGATGGACGAGGGGATCCAGACGATTTCGCTGAATCCGGACACGGTCGTCGAGACGTGGATGCGGCTGGGAACGCAGTGAGGACGTGAGGGCGTGCGGATGGCGGCGGCGCGTGGGAAACCCGCCCCGCCGCCGCGCCGCCTGACTGTCCGACTGTCCCCTTCCGGACAACCGTTCGCCGTCGCACGTTGTCTCATTGGCGTCCCCAACCCGACGGCCATGAGCCTCTTCCGCGATTTCGCCTACGGCGCGCGCACGCTCCGCAAGAATCCGGGCTTCACCATCACGGCGATGGTCACGCTGGCGCTCGGCATCGGCGCCACGACCGCGATCTTCAGCGTCGTGAATGCCGTGCTGCTGCGCCCGCTGCCGTATCCGGATGCCGATCGCCTGGTGGTGATCACGTCCGACATGACGGCGCGCAACGTGCAGGACTTCCCGATGGCCGCGGGGGACGTCGCCAACATGCGCGACGGCGGAAGCCTGTTCGCCGACATTGCCGCCGTGCAATCCTTCGACCTGCCGACGGTCGACGAGAAGGGCGAGACGCAGGTGCTGCACGCCGCCGCCGTGAGCACGAACCTCTTCCGGACGCTCGGCGCGCGGATGGTGGCCGGCCGCGATTTCACCGACGCCGACGGCACGCCGCCGCCGCGCAACGTCGGCGCGAACGGAGTCGCCGCGCCGCCGGCTGCTCCTCCGCCGCCCCCGACGGTGATCCTGGGCTACGGCTACTGGCAGCGTCACTTCGGGGGCGATCGCAAGGTGATCGGCACCGTGGTGACGGTCGGGCAGGTGCGCGGGGAGGTGGTCGGCGTGGCGCCCCGGGGGTTCACGCTGCTCTTCCCGCCCGACTTCCGGGTGAATGCGGCGCCGGACGTCTATCTCGCCGCCCGCGTGGACTGGGCCACTGGTTCGCACATCAACGTGGGATGGCGCACCGTGGGCCTGCTCAAGCCTGGCGTGAACGTGGGCGAAGCGCAGTCGCAGATGAACACCGTGGCCGCCGATCTCAACAAGCAGGTGCCGATCAAGGCGACCGCCGGGTTCCGCCTGCGCGTGGAACCGATGCGCGCCGAGCTGGTCTCGGGCGTGCGCGCGGCCGTGCTCGCCCTCATGGGCGGCGTGACCTTCGTGCTGCTCATCGCCTGCGCGAACGTGGCCAACCTGCTGCTCGTGCGCGCGTCGCGCCGCGAGCGCGAGCTGGCGGTTCGCGCGGCGCTCGGCGGCAAGCGCTCGCAGCTCGTGGTCCAGATGCTCGCCGAGGCGCTGCTGCTCTCGCTCGGCGGTGCGCTGCTGGGCATCGGGCTCGCCGAGCTTGGCGTGAAGCTGCTCGTCGCCATCGGGCCGCAGGACCTCCCGACCATCGGGCGCGTGTCGATCGACCCGGCGGTGCTGGGCTTCACCATCACTGCCGGCGTCGCCGCCGCCGTGCTCTTCGGCGTCGTTCCCGCCTTGCGTGCGTCGCGGCCGGACATCGTGCGGGTGCTGCGCTCGAGCAGCCGCACGTCCGAGCTGGGCGGGGGACGCCGTCTCCGCAATGGCGTGGTGATCGCGGAGGTCAGTCTGGCGTTCGTGCTGCTCGTGGGCAGCGGGTTGATGCTGCGGAGCTTCGCGTCGCTCACGCGCGCCGATCCCGGCATCGATCCCGACGGGTTGCTGACCTTCCGCGTGCAGCCGCCACCGGCCCGCGATCCGCAGGCGACCGCTGCGTTCACCGAGTTGATGCGGCAGCGGCTCTCGGGGCTCCCGGGCGTCACCGGCGTCACGGCCGCGTCGGGGCTCCCGTTCAGCGGGCGCGTCGGGTTGTGCCGCTGGGGCACCGAGGCCGCGGTCAATGATCCTGCCGCGTTCCAGCAGGCGGACTTCCAGGTCGTCGTGCCCGGTTACTTCAAGGTGATCCGCACGAAGGTCATCGCCGGGCGGACGTTCACGGACGCCGACAACGCGTTCACGTCGACGGCGGTGGTGATCGATCGCGTGCTCGCGCAGAAGGCCTTTCCTGGCCGGCCGGCGGTGGGGCAGCGGCTTTACGTGCGCTATCGGAGCGACACGCCCGAGTGGGTGGACGTGATCGGCGTCGTGGATCAGGAGCGGCAGACTTCGCCCGCCGTCGACGGGCGCGAGCAGATCTACTTCGTCGACGGGCAGTTCAACTTCGGCCTGGCGAACACGTTCGTGGTGCGCACGGCCGGCGACCCCGCCCGCCTCGAGTCGAGCGTGCGCGCGGAGGTCGCGAAGATCAATGCGCAGGTGCCGGTGATGGATATGCGGCCGATGAGCGCCTATGTGGCCGACGCGCGGAAGCCGACGCGGTTCGCCTTGGCGTTGATCGCAGCCTTCGCCGCGATCGCGCTCGTGCTGGCGGCCGTCGGGCTCTACGGCGTGCTCTCGACCATCGTGCGGCAGCGCACCGCCGAAATCGGCGTGCGCATGGCGTTCGGCGCGCCGAAGGCGCGGATCTTCCGCCAGATGATCGGCGAGGGGATGCGCCTGAGCGGAGTCGGGATCGGGCTCGGGCTGCTCGCAGCGTTCGCGCTCACGCGCGTGATGCGCAGCATGCTGGTGGGGGTGCGTCCCACCGACCCCGGCACCTTCGCGGCGATCGCGGTGCTGTTCGTGGCGATCGCCGCGGTGTCGTGCTGGCTGCCCGCGCGTCGGGCGGCGGCGCTCGATCCGGTGGACGCGCTGCGGGCGGAGTAGGGGCGCCGCGCACGCGCCGTCGAGCGCGGCCTACTTCGCGCCGCGCGGATGCTTGTGCGCCGCCAGCCACACGCCGGCGATGCCGATCGCGGTCCAGATCCCTGTGGCGAGCAGGCTACGTTGCCAATCGACGATCATGTACCGCCCGGAACCCGCGACGTGCTGAAATACCGGCCAGAACGGCGTACCAAACGAGAACGGCGAGTTGCTCAGCCATTGCAGGATCCTGACCGTGCCATCGGCCTGCATCATGACCGGTATCTGAAGCAGCACGACCAGCCCTGCCGGGATGCCGACCAGCCAACCCAGCGGACGCTCGGCGGCGATCATCGCGATCGAGACGAGCAGGTAGGTCATCGTCGCGGAGGCGAACGGCTCGAACCAGAACCACCGCGACAGAGGCCTGGCAAAGGGCGGAGCACCGCCGACGATGCCAGAAATCGCGGCGTTCGTGAGGCCGATGCACACCCACAGGACGGCGATGCCGACCATGAGCCATCCCCACCCGACGAGCACGCGAAGCCCGGTGTGCTGCGCGGCCGGCACGGGCATCGCCAGGTGGTAGCCGCGCCGCGACGGCTCCTCGCGCTGCCAGACGGCCGCTGCCATCAGCAGCCCGAGCAGGAACACGGGAGCGAGGATTCCCGGATTGAAGCTGTAGCCGTAGTGGATCGATCTGACGGCGGTCGTGCGTGCTGCGCTCACGACCGAGAGGACGCAGAAGAGGAGGACGACCGATCCCACGACCACCGCCGGTATCCGGATGGCCGCGCCGGTGGTTCTGATCTGCTGCCTGAGCACTCCCTTCCAATCCGGTGCCTGGTGCAACGCGATCGTGGTCATGCCGCCTCCACCTTCGGGTTGAGCAACGCCAGCGTCGCGTCGTGCAGCGAGACGGGCGAGACCTCGCGCACCGTCGCGCCGGCGCCCGTGAGCTGCTCCGCCACCGCGCGCTCGTCGCCCCACACCGTCCACTGGACCTCGCGCGGCCCCTGCGATCGGCGCAGCACCGATCCGTTCAGCGAGGGAACGCCGCTCCATCCGTCCGGGACGTCTGCCCGGTAGCGGTGCAGCCCGCCGCGCAACTCGTCGAGCGGAAGCTGCGCGCGCAGCGTGCCGTCGCGCATCGCGCCGACGTGGTCGACCATCGTCTCGATCTCGTCCACGTGGTGCGTCGAGATGAGCATCGTCGTTGGGCTGTCCGTCATGTGCTCGGCGAGCACGCCCAGCGTCTCGTCGCGCGTGATCGGGTCGAGTCCGTCGATCGGTTCATCGAGGAGCAGGAGCGGCGGCCGGTGGGCCAATGCCATGACCAGGTGCACGCGCCGCGACTGTCCTTTGGAAAGGTCGCCCACCTTGCGGTTCGGATCGACGTCGAACCGTTCCGCCAGCCGCGACGCGTAGGCCTGATCCCACGTGCTGAAGTATTGCGCGTGGTGCGCGAGGAGCTGATGGACGCGCATCCATCCATAGCCCCAGTCGTGGTGTTCGGGCACGTAGCCGACGTTCGCGCGAACAGCCGGCCCATCGGCCACCACATCGAGTCCGAATACCGACGCCGAGCCGGCATCGGCGCGCACCAGGTCGAGCAGGAGGCGCAGCGCCGTGCTCTTGCCGGCCCCGTTGGGGCCGATGAGCAGATAGACCGCGCCTTCGGGCACCTGGAGCGAGAGTTCGTTCAGTGCTTCCACGGCGCCGAACCGTTTGCGGAGGCCGCGCGTGTTCACTGCCATCACGCCGTCCGCCAGCCGGGTGGGAAGGGGATTCGTCATGCGTCGTCCTTTCCGTTGGATTTGCGGGCCGCCGCCTCGACGGCCCGGAGCAGCTCCTCGGCGCCCACGCCGTGGCGGTGTGCCTCGCGGAGCGCGCGCGCGGCGATTTCCCGTGCCACGGCGCGGCGCTGCCTGCCGTTTCCGCCGACCTCGTTCGCGAACGTGCCCTGTCCCCGCTTGACGTGCACGACGCCGTCGCGCTCCAGCTCGCGGTAGGCCTGGGCCACGGTGTTCGGGTTCACGCGGAGGTCGGCGGCGAGCTGCCGCACCGAGGGGAGCGGGTCGTCCGGGGCGAGCGTGCCGACCATGAGGCCGCGCCGCACCTCGTCCATGATCTGGACGTAGATGGGACGCGAGTCGGCGGGGTCGATGAGTATGAGCATCCAGAGAACTAGTGTACTAGGTCGCTAGTACACTAGGCGCCCTCACTCCCCGTGTCAAGGATTTCCTGCAAGGTGGCCCGACGGAGTGCGGGCGCGCGCCCCCGGCTGCGCCGGCGCCGCTACGCTGCCGCGGCCACCGCGTCCGGCGGCGGCAGCTCCCCGCGCCGCCGCCAGAAGAGAATCCCGACCCCGACCGCGCACAGCGCCAGGGCGACGCCGAACTCCCCCGTGATCCACGCCGTGTGCCCGGTGTCCGCCGTCATCCGGTCGAACACGCCCTGGATGAACAGGTTGTGGCTGGCGTGCAGGAGGGCGCCCGTCCAGAGACTGCCGGAGCGCAGCCGGATCCACGCGAACGCCGTGCCGATGCCGAGCACCATCACCGCGAAGCAGGTGAGCCCGAACCACCACGGCGTGCCGGAGTTGTAGTCCGCGAACAGCAGCACCGGCGTGTGCCAGAGCGCCCAGATGCCGCTGCTGATGAGCGCCGTGCCGGTGAATCCGGTGAATTTCGAGAGTTGCGGCACGAGCACGCCGCGCCAGCCGATCTCCTCCCCCGTCGCGCTGATCAGTGACATGCAGACGCCGAGCGTGGCGGCCTCGACGACGAATTTCGGCGTGGACGCGCCCGCCGGCAGGTGCGCCGTGGTGAACACGCCCCACCCACCGGCCCACACCACGCCGTACGCGACGCCTGCATATGCGACCGGAAGCAGGTACGCGAGCGCGAGCCACTTCGGGCGTCCCAGCCCCCACCCCATTCCGCGCAGGCTGCGCGTGTTGATCAGCATGGTGAGTATGCCGGCCGTGCCCGGGCACCACATGAGGCCCAGCACGTACAGCCCGTGCGCGGCCGAGAGCGTGCCGGCGCGGATGATGAGCGTGTAGAAGATGCTGCTCAGTCCGAAGGTGAGGACGAGATAGGTGGCGACGTTGCGCCTGGGGGAGGACATTGGAGTCGGGCAGTGGACGGCGAAAGGAGGAAGGGGCACCACCATCTTACACTTCGCAGCGCCGCGCGCTATACCTGCGTCATGTCCCGCGCATTCGTCAACGAAGATGCCAACGAGCCCGAGCGGCGCTACGTGCTGCCCCCGCGCGACGACCCGGGATTCGACGAGGCCGCGGCCATCGCCATGCTCGACGGCGCGGACGTCGGCGATTCGTACAGCGCCGAGCTGGCCACGGGCTACAAGTGGGGCGAGCCGAAGCTCCGGCCGCATGTGCAGCGGTTGCTGGGACGGGCCGAGGCGGCGGGGGACGACCGGCGGGCGACGCTGGCGCGGCGGTTCCTCCGCTCGCGCGGGTGACGCGCCGCGTCACCTCGCCCGCGCACGGCCCTTCATTCCGACTTCATGGCGATGATGGGGTCCACGCGCACCGCCCGCCGCATCGGCACGAGGCAGGCGACGACCGCCGTCGCCAGCAGCACCGCGGCGGCGACCATGAGTGACGTCGGATCGTCGGCCGAGACACCGCTCAGCATCCCGGCCATCAGGCGCGTGGCCCAGTGGGCGCCGACCAGCCCGAGCACCATCCCGCCGGCAGCGAGCGCCACCCCGCGCCCGAGCACGCTGCGGGCGATGTTTCCGGCCGTCGCGCCGAGTGCGATCCGCACGCCGAGCTCGCGCGTCCGCTGCGCCACGCCGTACGCCATGACGCCGTAGAGCCCGACCGCGGCCAGCAGCAGCGCGAGCGCCGTGAACGACGCCAGCAGCAGCATCGTGAACCGGCGGCCGCCCACCGTGTTCCGCATCGACTCGGCGACGTTGTCGACCTTCACCGGCGGGATCGCGGCGTCCATGCCGCGCACGATCGTCCTGATCGCCGGAAGGACGGCGCCCGGATTCGGCGCGCGCACGAGCAGCGCCGGGTTGAAGAAGCGCGCTGGCGGCATGTAGAGCATCGGGTCCGAGCGCTCGGTGAGCAATCCGCCCGTGGCCGCGTCGTTGACGACGCCGACGATCGTCAGCCACTTGCCGTCCCCCTGGAACACGATGCGGAGCTTGTGGCCCAGCGCAGACGTGCCAGGCCAGTACTTGCGGGCCATTCCCTCGTTGATCACCACTTGCGCGCCGGCGACTGTGGTGTCGGTGAAGGCGGCGCCCTCCACGAACCGGATGCCCACCACTGAGAAGAACTCCGGTCGCACACCGTAGGTGTTGATGAAGCTGCTCACGTTCTTCGGCGGCGTCGGTTGCCCCTCCACCTGCAGCGCGCCGATCGAGAACTCGCTTCCCGGCGGCGCGTTCGTGGCGACGGTCACGCCGGAAACGCCCGGCAGCGCGCGCACGCGTTCGGCCAGCCGGTCGACGAGGCTCCAGCGGAGCGCCGGCGTCGTGTCGTTGGTGGCCGAGAGGTCGGGCGACACGGCGTACAGCCCGGCCGGTTCGAATCCCGGGTCGGTCAGTTGCAGGTGAGCGACGCTCCGGATGAGGAGGGTAGCCGCCACCAGCAGCGTCGTGCACAGCGCCATCTCGGTGACCACGAGGATCGACCGTGAGCGCGCGCGGCTCGCGCCCTGGGCCGCCGACGCGCCGAGCCGCAGTGACTCGGGCGACATCAGCCGCGCCGACTGCAGGGCGCCGATGACGCCGAACGCCAGTCCGGTGGCCACGGCAAGGACGACGGCGACGAGGACCGCGCGCCCCTCCAGGTGGGCCACCGCCAGTTGCGAGAGCGAACTCGGCCGAAGGGCGACGAGCGCCCGGAGTCCGGCCCAGCCCGCCGCGACGCCCAAAACGCAGCCGGCGGCCGCGAGGAGCAGGCTCTCGGTGAGGATCTGGCGCGCGATGCGCCAGCGGCCGGCGCCGATCGCCGCCCGGATGGCGAGCTCGTGCTGGCGCGAGGAACCGCGGGCGAGCAGGAGGTGCGCCACGTTCGCGCAGGCGATGATGAGCACGAGCGCCACGGCGCCGCTGAGCAGGAGGAGCGAGTCGCCATAGCGCACGATCTTCCCCGGGCTCACGACGGTCGTCCGGTAGTCGGAGGCGTTCGCGCCTCCCGGGGCGTGTGCGGCCAGCGTGTCCAACTCGCGCGCCGCGGCGGCGGTCGTCACGCCGGGGCGGAGGCGTCCCACGATCGAGACGCCGATCCGGTCGTCGTTCACGTCAAGCGGCGTGAATACATCCGTGCGGTCCTGCAGCAGGGCCGGGAGCTGGAACGCCTCCGGCATGATACCAATAATAGTATATGTCGTGCGCCCGAGCGTCACCGGGGCGCCGAGCACGCTGTCGGCACCGCCGTACCGCGAGCGCCAGAGCCCTTCGCTCAGAACGGCCACTTCCGCCTTCGATTCGACGTCCGCCCGGGTGAAGTACCGCCCGCGCAGCGGGCGCTGGCCGGTGAACGCGGCGAAGCCAGGCTCCACGGCCGCCGTGTGCGCCGTCATCGGGTTGCCGCGGTCGCGCAGAATCGCGTCGGCGGTGGAGAATCCTTCCAGGTCCTCGAAGTCGTGCGAGCCGGCGCGCCAGGCCCGCAGCACGGGCGTTGGCGGGAGCACGTAGACGCTCACGCCGCTCACGTCCCCGGTCGCCGGCTTCTGGTACACGACGGCCAGCCGGCCGGCATGCGGGTAGTCCAGGGGATGCAGCAGCATGCCGTTGACGACGCTGAACATGGCGGTGTTCGCGCCGATGCCGAGCGCGAGCGTCAGTACGCCGACCGCCGTCCACCCCTTCTGCCGGAGCATGGAGCGGACGCCGAACCGAACGTCCTGCAGGAAGGCGTCGAGCGTCTGCGCGCGTGCCATACGACGGTTTCTCCGGGTGTTGATCGTGAGGCACGCGGCGCGGACCGCGCCGAGGTCGCCGAGGCGGCGCCGGACCGCGTCGCGCGCCTCGGTTTCCGACAGGCCGCGCGCCATGTGATCCTGCACGCGCATGTCCAGGTGGAACTGCAGCTCGTCGTCCACGTCCGCATCGGCGCGCGGGCCCCAGAATCTCAGGTAGCGGCGCACCATCGCCGCCGCCCGCGCGTTCGGCGCGGACGCCCGGTCCTGCGGGTCGCGTGCGGGGGGCGCGGGACGTCGCATGCGGGCAGTCAGCCAGCCGTGGGCGCGGTCTCGAGCACCTTCGCCACGGCGTCGGCGAATCTCGCCCAGTAGTCCCGCGAGACATGGAGTTGTTTCCGGCCCGCCGCGGTGAGCCGGTAGAACTTCGCGCGGCGGTTGTGCTCGGTGATCCCCCAGTCGGCGCTGACCATTCCCTGGTCCTCGAGCTTGTGCAGGGCGGGGTAGAGCGAGCCTTCCTCCACCTGCAGCACGTCGTCGGTGCACTGTTCGATCCACCGCGCGATCCCGTAGCCGTGGGTGGGGCCCCACGACAGGGTCTTGAGGATCATGAGGTCGAGCGTGCCACGAAGGAAGTCGACGGAGGCGTTGGGCATCGGGACCGGCCGCGGGCGGGTAACGGAAAGCTACATAGAACTCCTAGGTATCATACCAAGGAGTCCTATGGTTGGCAATGCCGGGGCCCGTTCCCAGCCCCCCCTGCGCTTCCCGGGCCGCGCGGCCCTCAGCGCAGCGCTACCGGTCTCCGAGCACGCGGAACAGGTAACTCGCCTTCACGAAGAACGCGTCGTTCGTACGGCGCAGCTGCTGGAAGCGCAGCGGGTCGGGCTCGGTCATCGTGTTCCCGTAGCCGAGATAGAAGACGGTGCCCGGCGTGGGGCGGTACGAGAACAGCCAGTCCGCGCGCAGCGCGTTCGACACCTGCGCTCCATAGGGCACGAACGTGCCGCTGCTGTCGTAGTGGATGGGGGTGCCGGTCCGCCAGTCGACGAGGGGCTCGCGCTTGCTGGCGGTGTACTGCGCCACCACGCGGAAGAAGATCGACCGCGTGAGCTGGTACTCCGTCTTGACATACGGAATGCTCGTCGAGAACGAGCGCACGCCGTCGCTGCGCCGCGTGAAGCTGCTCGTCTGGTAGGTGCCGGTGATGCGGAGTTGTTGCGTCGGCCGCAGGTTGACGCTCGCCGTGTAGTCCAGCCGCCGCACGCGCGCCGTCTCGAGGAAGTCCACGTCGTGCCCGGCGGTCACCGACGCCGACGCGTCATAGCGCTGGTAGTACGGGGTCGAGATCTTGACCTGCGTGTTGAACGTGGTGATGCGCGGCGACGGCACGAACGGCGCGGCGGACGCCGCCGTGCCGACGTAATCGGCGGCATACGCCGCCGGATCGAAGGCGTAGCTGGCGAGCGTCGGATTGACGTTCAGCGACCAGCCGCCCCGGAAGGTGAACTGCATGTTCGGGCTCGCCTTGTCCTCGAGCAGGTGCTTCGCCGCGAAGAAGTCGTCGTAGCGGAAGACCGCCGAGGTGAGGAACATGATGTTGAGCCGCTCCAGGGCCGCGCCCGGCGCCCCGTAGATCGAAATCCGGTTCGACATTCCCGGCTGCACGATTCCCGTGCGCTGCACGAACCCGTTGTCGTCGGCGAATCCGTTCCCGATGCCGAGCACGTTGTAGTGGAAGCCGAAGCTGCGGCCGGTGCCGTCCATCACCGCTTCCCACATCGGCGCGTTCTGCGTCGCGCCGTTCGTCGTCGTCGAGCTCATCACCGCCTGGAACTGCGCGTACGTGCGCGGATCGAACACCCAGTGCAGGTCGGCGTCCACGACGTGGTTCGACCGGCCGCCGCCCACGCGGTCGCCGTACATCACGCCCACGGTGCTCTGGCTGCCGAAACCGCGCCGGAGCCGCAGCACGTTCACGAGCGGTGCCTGGCCGGTGGGCGTGGTCGCGCCGCCGTCCACGGCCGACAAGAACGCGATGTCGGTGCGGCCCAGTTTCCCGGTGAGCTTGGCCGC
The DNA here is from genome assembly GCA_036393095.1 of Gemmatimonadaceae bacterium. Lineage (GTDB taxonomy): Bacteria > Gemmatimonadota > Gemmatimonadetes > Gemmatimonadales > Gemmatimonadaceae > JAGWRI01. The sequence goes on from DASVWS010000121.1 coordinate 38,737, forward strand.
GGCGTTCGGCTGCACGATCTTGCGGGTGTAGAACAGCGTGTTCGGCACGTTGAATCGGTCCGAGCCCTCCACGAAGAAGGGGCGCTTCTCGGGATAGTAGAGGGCGAACCGCTCATCGGCGGCGATCTGCGTGGCGTCGGCCTCGACCTGCGAGAAGTCGGGCTTCACCGTGCCGTTGAGCACGAAGTTGCTCCCCATCGCCCAGCGCACGTTGCCGCCCAGGTTCTGCGTGGACGCGTAGTGCCAGCCGGCGTTCGACGGCGCGCAGCACGGCGACCCGGTCGTCGTGTTGGTCAGCTCGGGGTTCACGCCCACGACCTGGCCGTGGTGCATGCCCGACATGTCGACCAGGGCGCCCTCCTGCGCTACGAAGCTCGCCGACGCCTTGTGCGCCTCCGTCCACGTTTCCTGGTAGCCGTTGTGCTGTACGTTGCGCTGGATCTGGATGCCCCACGTCTGGGGCATCGCGCTCGGGTAGCGCAGCGAGCTGAACGGGATGCGGACCTCGACCTCGTATCCCCACGGCGTCACCCGGCCCTTGGACTCCCAGATGTAGTCCGGCGTGAGGTCGTTCTGCCCGGGCGCGATGTTGGAGCCCGGCGTGTAGCCGCCCTGCTCGTTCTTGAGCCCGTCAGCCTGCACGCCCAGCGGATTCACGATGAAGACGTGGGCGCGGTTCCGCTCGTGGTACGTGTCGAGCAGGATCTCGGTGTTGTCGTCCGAGCTCACGTTGTCGCGTTCGGCGAGCGTGGCGCGAACGGCGCCGTGCGGTTCGAAGGCCTTCACGCCGAAGTAAATCGCGTCGCGCGAATACCAGACGAGGACTTCGGTGGAATCGGGCGAGGGGCGCTGGTCCACCGGCGCGTATTCGGAGAATCCGGTGAGCACGGCGGCTTCGCGCCACATCGGCTCATCGAGCACGCCGTCGATGGCCGGCGACGCGTCGATCCGCGGCGCGCGGACCTCGATCTGTCCGAGGCGGCCGTTGTAGACGAGCGGTTGCGGCGGGTGCGGGGTCGCGGCCGCGACCTGGAACGCGCCGAGCAGGGCGAGAATCATGGACGCTCAATATAGCGGCGGGGGCGGGGTCACGAACGCTCCCGGCGGGCATCAAGAGCGCCGGGCCGGCATCAAGAGCCGAAGGAACTGCAGACGAGACGGATGAACTGGATGAGACGGATCTTCTCTGGGAGAGCCCGCGGGACGGTCGGGGCGGAGTCAGACCGTACGAGACTGCCGACCCCCGGGCTTGGTCGCGTTCAGGCATACGATGCGATGGAAGCGCGGGCGCGGGCCGAAGTGGAGCAGCAGGCCGATCTCCAGGTTGGTTGCACGCAG
>DASVWS010000122.1:0-15955 GCA_036393095.1 Gemmatimonadaceae bacterium
TCAGGCCACGCTGCTCAATGTGCCGGCACCTACCCGACGCCGAATCATGCGTCTGAGATGAACCTGCGGCCCGCGCCAGATGTTGCCCAGACTGATTTCCCTGAACCTTTTGCGGAAATTCCCTCTTGCGCGTGTGAGGGCACTTTCCCGAATGCGCATATTCGAGCACAATCATTGACGCGTCATCTTTTTTGCGGAGGTCCGGCGCTCAAGCCCCGTCCCGCGGGGCCAACGCTCAGCCTCCGGTCACTCAGCCTCGGGCCGCTTGACAGTCCGGACGGCCGGACCTATCCTCCCGGCCGGACCACGAACAACTCACGAACCGCACGTCCATGACCCGCATCCGCCGCAACTCCAATAGTCGGAACAATTGGGCCTCCACCACGGGGTCTGGTTAGCGCGCACACGGTTCACCCGAGACGCCAGCGCCCGCCAGATCCACCGGTGGGCGCTTTTTGTTTGACTGCAGGAACCGCAGCATCGATGGGGCGTAGGTCAATTGGCAGACCGCCTGACTGTTAATCAGGAAGTTGCAGGTTCGAGTCCTGCCGCCCCAGTTTTCCCGTTGTCCTTCGCTACGTGGCGTTCCATCGGATGCCGTTCCGCATTCTCGTAACCGACGAAGTGGACCCGGAAGGCATCGCCCTCCTCCGGGCGGTGCCGGCCTTTCAGGTCGACGTCGAACCCACGCGCCCCGAAGCGGAGCTGCTCGAACGGATCGGCGACTACGACGCCATCGTCGGGCGGAGCGCGACGCGGATCTCCGAAGCGCTGCTCCGCGCCGGCACGCGGCTCCGCGTGGTCGGCCGCGCCGGCGTGGGCGTGGACAACGTCGCCATGGACGCCGCCACGCGTCTCGGCATCGCCGTCATCAACGCGCCGGCCGGCAACACGGTGGCCGTCGCCGAGCTGTTCTTCGCAGTGCTCATCGGCCTCCTGCGCCACGTGCCGCGCGCCGACCAGTCGATGCACGAGGGGCGCTGGGAGCGCTCGCAGCTCCTCGGCACCGAGATCAAGGGACGCACGCTCGGCGTCGTCGGCGTGGGGCGCATCGGCGGCGAGGTGGCCGTCCGGGCGCGGGCCTTCGGGATGCCGGTGATCGGCTACGATCCGTACATCCCGCAGGAACGCTTCGACAGCCTCCAGGTGCGGCGCTGCGCCGCCCTCGACGTGCTGCTCGACGCCTGCGACGTGCTCACCGTCCACACGCCGCTCACCGACGAGACGCGCGGCATGATCGGCGCCGCGGAGCTGGCCCGCCTGCGCCCGGGCGCCGTGGTCGCCAACCTGGCGCGCGGCGGCATCGTGGACGAGCGGGCGCTGGCCGGCGCGCTCGCCTCGGGCCACCTGCGCGGCGCCGTCGTCGACGCGTACACCAAAGAGCCGCTCCCCGCGGACCATCCCTTCCGCACCGCGCCGCACCTGCTCCTCACGCCGCACCTGGGCGCGAGCACCGACCAGGCGCAGCGCAACGTGGCCGTGGACGCCTGCGCCGCGGTGCGCGACGCGCTGCTCAACGACGAGTATTCGCGTTCCCTCAATGTCGCCGAATCGGGGGGCGACTGGCAGGCGCTACAGCCGGCGCTGCTGCTCGTCCGCCGCTCCGCCGCCGTGGCGCGCGCCCTGCTCGCCGAGCGCGGCGCCCGCGCCATCTCCGGCATCACGCTGCGCCTGGGCGCCGAGCTGGCGCCGGGACGCGGCCCCCTGCTCGCCGCGGCCGCCCTCGGGGTGCTCGAAGGGGTCGTCGAACGCGAGCGACTCAACGTCATCAACGCGCGCACCGTGGCCACGTCGCGCGGCATCGAGATCCAGTACGCCGAGGCCGGCGTGCCGCCGCATCCGCGCGCCGTCGAGGTCCGCGTCTCCGCAGACGGCGAGGAGATGCGCGTGGGCGGCGTCGCGGCGCTCGATGCACCGCCGCGCTTCACGCGAATCGGCGCCTTCCACGTGGACGTCGCCCCGCGTGGCACGCTAATCGTGCTCGGCAACCGCGACGTTCCCGGCGTGATCGGGCACGTGGGCACCGCCCTCGGCGCCGCGGGGGTGAACATCGCCGAGTACCACCAGGCGCGGCTGGCGCAGGGCGCCGACGCGCTGGCCGTGATTTCGATCGACGGAACGGTCAGCGAGCCGGTGCGCCACGCGCTGCTCGCGCTTCCCGACGTGCACTCGGCGACGGTGGTCCGGTTTGGCGACGACGCCTGACGCCGCGGCGGCCGCCGGCCTGTCGTACGACCCCTCGGTGCGCGAGTCGCACGCCCGCGATGCATCGGGTCTCTGGCGCGTGCCCGACGCCGTCGCCCGTCCGGCGAGCGCCGCCGAGGTCGCGGACGTCGTGCGCCGCGCCGCGGCGGAACGTACGCCCGTCACCCCCGCCGGCTCGCAGACCAGCACCACCGGCGCGTCGATCACCGACCGCGGCATCCTGCTCTCGACGCGCGCGATGACCCGCCTGCTCGACCTCGACGAGTCGCGCCGCACCGTGCGCGTCGAGCCGGGCGTGCTGCTCGGCGACCTGCAGCGCGCGCTCGCGCCGCACGGGCTCTTCTTCGCGCCCGACCCGACCAGCGACCAGGAATGCACCGTGGGTGGCGCGATCGCCTGCAACGCGTCCGGGCCGCGTACGCTGCGCTACGGGCCCACGCGCTCCCACGTGCGCGCGCTCACCGTCGTGACCGCCGACGGTGCCACGGCCGGCGTGCGCCGCCCGATGCTCGAGAAGAACACCGCCGGCTACCTCTCCGTGCAGGATCCGGTGGACTGGTTCGTGGGGAGCGAGGGGACGCTCGGCATCGTCGTGGAGGCCGAGCTGGCGCTGCTGCCCCGTCCGGCGCGCGAGATCGGGCTGGCCATCCCGCTCCCCGACGAGGAACGCGCGCTCGCCTTCGTGTTCGCGGCGCGCGAGTCGCGCACCGTGCACCCGCGGTGCCTGGAGTACTTCGACGCCGAGTCGTTCGCCATCGCGCGCGGCGAGGCGGAGGCGGCGGCGTGGGCGCCGGCCGCGGGTGCGATGGTGTACGCCGAGGAGACGACGGACGGCCCCGAGCCGCCGCTCGACGCGTGGCTCGCGCTCGCCGATCGGTTCGGCGCCCACGAGGGCGACGTTCGCGTGTTCGAGGGAGACGCGGCGATTCGCGAAGCGCGGCGGCTCCGGCACGCCGTGCCGGCCACGATGCACGAGCGCGTGGCGCCGTATCTCAAGGAGGGCGGGCGCCGCGTGTCCACCGACTGGGCGGTGCCGTATCCGATGGCCGCGAAGGCGGTGGCGATGGCGCGGCGGCACGCGCGCGAAGCCGGCATCCCCCCCGGCATCGTGTACGGACATCTCGGCAACGGGCACCCGCATCAGAACTTCGTGGCGCGCAACCCGGACGAGGTGCAGCGCATGGAGGCCGTGGTGCAGCGCACGCTGCGTGAAGTGATCGCGATGGGCGGCACGGTGTCGGCGGAGCACGGGATCGGAAAGCTCAAGGCCCGTTGGCTGCCGCTGCAGCTTTCGGCGATGCAGATGGACGTCATGCGGGCGATGAAGGCGGCGCTCGATCCGCACGGCCTGTTCGCGCCGGGGAACATCCTGTGAGCGCGGCGGCGATCGTCTATCGCACCGTCGTCTTCGACGTGGACTCGACGCTCACCGGCATCGAGGGAGTGGACTGGCTGGCGGCGCTGCGCGACGCGGAGACCGCGGCTTACGTGAAGGACCTCACCGAGCGGGTGATGGCAGGCGAGCTGCCCATCGAGGCCGCGTACGTGAGCCGGCTGGACCGCATCGCGCCGACGCGCGATGAAGTACGCGAGCTGGCCGCGGCCTACCGCGATGCGGTGGCGCCAGATGCGCGGCGCGTGATCGCGGCCCTGATGGACGCCCGCGTGCGCGTCGTGGCGATCAGCGGCGGGCTCGCGGCGGCGGTCGTCCCCTTCTGCGTGTCGCTGGGCCTCGCGGAGCGGAACGTGCACGCGGTGCCGGTGGAGTGGGACCCGGACGGGAGCTACGCGGGCATGGATGCGGCCACGCCCCTCGCCACGCAGGCCGGGAAGGCGCGCGTCGTGCGCGAGTTGGCGCTCGCGCATCCCGTGCTCGCCGTGGGCGACGGCAGCACCGACGTGGAGATGAAGCAGCGGGGCGCCGTGGACGTCTTCGCCGCCTATACGGGGTTCACGCACCGGCCGGCGGTGATCGCGGCGGCGGATTTCGTCGTGCGGTCGTTCACGGAGTTGCTGGAGCGGATCGAGCGCGGGGCGTAGGCCGACGAATCTGCGGCCGCGCACCGCGCGGCGTCATCGTCCGACGGTGGCGTGGGTCCAGAGGACGATGGTTCCGCATGCAGCCCCGATGCCCGCGAACTGCCGCGGCGTGTCCGCCGCACCGCTGTAGACTTCGATCGCCGCGATCTGGCCGGGGGTGAACGAGTCGAGATCGAACGGCTCCCTGCTGTTGTCGGCAACGTCGGCGTACTCGAGGTTGCCGTCGACGTACACCTGCATGTAGCACTTGTCCGGCCAATCGCCCTTGCAGGGTTCGCCGAACGGCGGGCCGCAGGGGAACTGCGGGGCGTGCGTGCCGAATGCGTACACGTGCCCGTTCCAGCGGACCAGCTCCATGCCGCTCACCTTCGACTTGATGATGTCGCTGAGCCGGGCGCCTTCCCGGAACCGGTAGTCCTGCGTGGTGAGGAAGGTGCCGAAGCCGGCGGCACGCCGCTTCTCGAAGTCGATCTGCCATTCGCTTCGGACGGCGCTGGTGTCGCTGCGCACGGTGTCGAGCGATACGGCCAGGCGCCGCATACGGAACGTCATTTCTATGGAGTCGCCCGCCGCAAACCGGCCCGTGCCTTCGATGGGCCCGAAGCCCGGGCTGCGCAACACCATGTGATAGGCGCCGGGCGGAATGCCGCTGATTGCGAACCGTCCCGCGGTGTCGGTGCGCGCACTGAGCTCCGCCTCGACCACCGACACCTGCACGCCGGCCAGGGGAGTGCCGAGCGAGTCGGTGACGCGACCGCGGAACTGCGCGGCGCTCTGCGCGCCAAGAATGGCCGGCACCACGAGGCCCGCTACGCCGGCGCGCAGCGCGCGCGGGAACGGGCGGCGCGTTGCCAGTGGGCTCGCCCACGATGCAGTCGGAAGCGCGGCCGAACGCACTGGCATCATTACTCCGCCCGCAATGCAATCGCCGGGTCGATCCGCGTCGCCCGCCGGGCCGGCAGATAGGCCGCGACGAGCGCAATCGCCACGAGCAGCAGTGCCGCGCCCGCGAGCACCGACGGGTCGAACGGACTCACTTCGAAGAGCAGGGATCGCAGGAAGCGCGACGCAGCCACCGCGCCGATGACGCCTCCCGTCGCACCGACCGCCGCCACGCCCCCTGCGCGCCACAGCACCTCGGCCCGCAGCCGCTCCGGGGTCGCCCCCAGCGCCATCCGCACGCCGAGCTCGTGCGTCCGCTCGCGCACCGAAAACGCCATCACTCCGTACAACCCGATCGCTGCGAGGGCGAGCGCCGTAACACCGAACCCCGCGAGCAGGAGCGCGCTGAGCCGCGGCTGGGCCAGCGGCCGGGCCAGGAGCGTCGTCATGTCCGTTGCGTCCCACACCCGGACGTCCGGATCGACGGCGCTCACTGCCCGGCGAATGGCGGGGATCACGGCGCCCGGATCACCGACCGCACGCACCGCGAACTCGCCCTGCCAGTACGATTGACGCCACGGCATGTACACCATCGGGGAGGCCGTCCGGTAGTCGCGAAAGTGCAGGTCCCGCACCACGCCAACCACCGTGCGATACGCGTTGCCTCCCGTGACGAACGTGGCGTCGCCGGGCAGGCGGATCCGCTTACCGACCGGATCCTCGGCGGGCCAGAACCGCTTCGCCACCGACTCGCTCACCACCACCACGAGCGGCGCGCCGTCGCGATCGGTCTCGCGGAACCCGCGGCCCCGCACGAGTGGAATGTGAAACGTTCCGAAGTATCCGGGGCCTGCGACTTCCACCGGCACGAGCGGATTGCGCTCCGCCTCCTGCGCGGGCTGTCCTTCGGCGTCGAATCGCCAGATGAAGACATTGGTGCCGAGCAGCGGGTCGATCAGAATCGGCGTGACGGTCCGGACTCCGGGTACCGCGGCGACCGGTCCCCTCAGACGGTCCCAGAGCGAGTACAGCGCGGAAACCGAGCCGAACTTCGCGAACGGCATCGAGAGTTGCAGCACGGCGACGTGCGCCGGATCGTAGCCGAGATCCAGGTGCTGCAATCGGTCTACCGTCCGCACCAGCAGTCCGGCGCCGGCGAGCAGGGCGACCGCGAACGCGGCCTGAGAGGCCACGAGCAATCGTCGCGCCATCTCGTGCCGCCGCCCCGCCGATCCCGATCGAACATCGACCCGGAGCGAGGTGACGGGGTCCCCACGCGCCGCTGCCAGCGCGGGCACGAGCCCGATCACGACTACCGCGGCGCACGTGAGGATGAGCACGATTGCCACCGGTGCCCCCGCCTGTGCGATGTCGTCGAGTCGCGGCAGCTCGGCGGGTGCCAGCGCGAGAAGCGAGCGGAGCAGGCTCACGGCGATCAGCAGTCCGAGCGCGCCCCCCGCGAGTGCGAGCAGCACGCTTTCCACGGACAGCTGCCGCACGATGTCGTGGAGGCCGGCGCCCAGGGCCCGCCGAATCGCCAGCTCCCGGGCTCGCGTCGTCGCCCGAAGCAGCAGCAGATTGCCGACGTTGACGCACGCGGTCAGAAGGAGGAGCGCCACTGCAGCCGCGAGCACGAGCAGGACCGGGCGGGCGCCGCCCATGATCTCCTGCGGCAACGTCCGCACGAGGGCCCGCGACCAGTTTACCCGCGGTTCGAAGCCGGACATCACGGAATAGAATTCCGCTTCCGCCGCTGCGGCGGTGGCGCCGGGCGCCAGGCGGCCCACGGCGATCACGTCGTTGGTGCCGATCGGCCGGATTGGCACCCAGTAGTCGGCGCCGGCGGGATAGTCGAGTCCCGGAGGTGCCACGCCAACGATCGTATACGTCCAGTCGTACCCGGGTGCCGTGACCTGGCGCCCGACGACCGCCGGGTCGCCGCCAAACCGCCCTCGCCACGCCGCGTAGCTGATCACCATCACGTGCCCGGCGCCCTTGACGTCGTCCGACGGCCGGAGGAGCCGGCCCGCCGCCGGGCGCGCACCGAGCACGTCGAAGAAGTTCCCGCTGACCTGTGCCTGCAGCAATCGCAACGAGACCTCGCCGTCTCGCAGCGGAAAAGCCACGCTCCCCCAGTGAGCAACCGTCGCCACGGCCGAGAGCGTACGGGTGCCCTGCGCAAAGCGATCGACGTACTGGTCGTAGTCGTCGATCACGCCGGCTCCGTCCCGGTAGCCGCGGAGGGTGACGATTCGATCCTGATCGCGCACCGGAAGCCGCTGCACGAGGACCGAGCGGACGACGGTGAACATCGCAGCGGATGCGCCAACGCCCATCCCCAGCACGACGACCGCGGTGACGGAGACCGTTGGCGAACGGAGCAGGCTGCGCGCGGCGATCCGAAGATCGTTCGCCAGGTGATCGATGAGCCGTGAGATGGTCATGCCGCGATGGGCCTCGCAACGAGGGGGGCGATCAGGCCGGGAAATGCCGGCGAATCGAGCCGGCCCGGCGCCGGCCGGCCACATGGAGCATATGGCGCCGAGGCCCTCCGATTCAATAGACTTCGTGATCATGAACCAGTTCCGTACCGGTCGACGCTCGGCGGTCGCCGCGGCCGCGCTCGCCCTCGTGGCCGCCTGCTCGCCGGCCGGACAGACGCCGCCCGCCCCCGCCGACACGCTCGACGTCGTGACCGCCGCGTCGATCACGCAGCCTCTGCGCGCGCTGCTCGACACCTTCGCCGCGCGCACGGGCGCCCCGTACGCGCTGCAGCCCGGCGCCAGCCTTGAGCTCGCGCGTCTCGTCACCGAGACCGGCCGCCGCCCCGACGTGTTCATCTCCGCGGACCCCGCCGTCTTCCCGACCCTGCTCGAGCCGGAGTTCGTGCACGACTACGAGATCATCGCCCGCAACCGGATCGTGCTCGCGTACACGCCGCAGTCGAAGGGCGCCGCCGGAATCAACGCCGACAACTGGCGCACCGTGATCACGCGGCCGGGCGTGCAGGTCGGACGCGCCGATCCCAACACCGATCCCTCGGGCTACCGCACGCTGCTCGTGATGCAGCTCGCCGAGCGCTACTATCACGATCCGGGGCTCTACGGGCGCCTGCTCGCCGCCGCGCCCACCCGCAACGTGCGCCCGCGCGAGTCGGACCAGGTCGCGCTCCTCGCGACCCACAACCTCGACTACATCTGGACCTACCAGAATCTCGCCGAGGACAACGGCCTGGAATACGTGAAGCTCCCTGACGCGGTGGACCTGGGAACGCCCGCGGACTCCGCTGCGTACGCCGCGGTGTCGGTGCGCGTGCTCGGCAAGCAGTCGGGCGACACGCTCACGATGCGGGGCGCGCCGATCCTCTTCGCCGCCGCCGCGCTCGCGACGGCCAGGCATCCCGCGATCGCGCGGCAATTCCTCGACTTCCTGACGTCGAGCGACGGGCGCCGCATCGCGCGCGCCCGCCACTTCGACGTACTGGACTCGGCGATCGTCGTGAAGGGCGCTACATCCGCCCCTGCCCGCTGAACGTCACCGTCGCCGCCGTGTACCCGTCGGCGTTGGCGTCCGCCGTCGGAAAGGTCACCCGCACGACGCGCGCGCGTCCGCCCGCCCACGGCGCCGTCTCGACCGAGCCCGCAGTGATCGTCGCCGTGAGGCGCTCCGCCGCCGCCGCGTCCGGCGCCCCGATCACGAACCGGTAGGTGCGCCCCGCCAGTCCTTGCAGCGCCACTTCATACGACGCGCCGCCTTCCGGACGCCCACGCATGACCGGGGTCAGCCGCTCGCTCAGCACGCGCGGCGCCCGCGACCGCTCGCCGATCACGGCCGGCATGCCGGGCGGGGTGACGCTCCACCCGCCGGCGTACGCCACGCGCAGCGTCGCAGACGCGCCGAGCGCGGTGCGCACCGCCCCGTGCACGTCGCCCGGCGTCGTCTCGACGGTCGCGCCGGCGGTGGTGACGCGCGCGCCCACGGGAAGCGCCGGAGCGAAGGTGAGATCGAGCGCCTGGCGGTCCGGGCCCGTGCGCCGCACGGCCAGCGCCATCTCGCCCGCCGAGCGCCGCACCGTGAACGACAGCTCGTCGCGCCCAACGGGCACGCGGTCCACCGCCACCGAGTCCCAGCCCGGCGGCAGGTGCGGCGCGATCGTCACGCGGTGCGCCGGCGCGTTTACCGTGATACCGAGCAGTCCGCGAATGAGCGGCGTCAGGATCATCGAGGTCGCGAAGAACTGCTGCGGCACCGCCGTGTCGAGCGGCTTGTACAACCGCCCCGAGATGACCTCGGGGTTGTGGCCCAGCGAGTTGTCGAACGTCGTCCGTGCGATCGCGTCCAGGGCGAACCACCCCGCCGCCTGGTTGTGATAGTTGTACTCGGCGAGCGACACCCATCCGGTGACGAACGGCCAGACGGCGCCATTATTGTAGTGTAATGGGTCGAACAGCGGGCTCGTCGCGCTGAGCGGGCGCGCCCCCCAGTCGGTCATGATGTCGCTCGACGCCAGCTTCGCCGCCATCTCGGCGCCGTGCGCCTGGTCGAACACGCCGAACCCCATCGCCGTCGCCGCCCACGCCGTGAGGTTCTCGTTCACGCTCCCGTCCTGCAGCAACGCAAAGCCGTACTGCCCGAGCGTCGGGAGCCAGAACTTCGACTCCATCGTGTGCAACGCCTTCGCGCGGATCGCCAGCGCGCTGTCGGCCAGCGCGCCCTGCCCCAGCGCCCGCGCCATCTGTGCGAACCGGTCCAGCGAGGCGATCCACACCCCGTTCATGTAGACATCGGACAGAATGCCGATCTGCAGGTCGCCCACTTCGAGCGCGCCGGCGCCGGCGGCCGGCGTCTCCATCAACCCGTCGCCGTTGGTGTCGGTGGCCTTCGACCACTCGTACGCCTTGTGGATGTTCGGCCACAGCTCCTGCACCAGCGCGGTGTCCGCCGTCTGCCGCCAGTATTCGCCGAAGGCCAGCACCCAGAACGGCGTGGTGTCGCCGTGATAGTACGGGTACGGATAGTCGAACCAGTCCACGTGCCCCGCGCCCTGCGAGATCTCATGCGTGATCTTCCCGTCGGCGCGTTGGTACTTCGAGAAGAACCTCAGCGCGCCCTGCCGCACGAGCGCGCTCTCCCCCGCGCCGTCCATGGCGAACGAATTGATCGCCGCGTCGCCGCCGAAGAACCACCCGAACCCGGGCCGGTCGCTCGCCCCGCCGCTCAATCCGTATCCCGCCACGAGCCCGCACCCCATGTCGGGATTGCACACGTACGCCTGGTCGAGATTCACCTTGGCGTACTCCACCGCTTCGTTCAGCAGCGTGTCCGGCGAGCGGAGCGCGAACATCGTGGTGCGGATCGAATCCTCGTGCGCCACCACGCGCTTCCACTCGCGCTCGGCGGCTCCGGGCGCGATGAGATCCCGGTACATCGCGAGCGCCGAATCGTGCGGCATCTCGCCCCCCGCGAGCACGATCGGGATGTACGCCTCGTGCAGGTTGATGCTGTGTCCGGGCGGCTCGCCGAGCTTCGGCGCCGTATACCGGTCGGCAGCGCTGCCCACGCCGAGCACGAGCTCCGGCGGCGCGGCGGCGAGCATGTGCGCCGGCACGTCCGACGCCATCGTCACCGCGGGGGAGCCGAGGAAGGCGTTGATCTGCCGCTTGCCCTCGGAGAAGAGGAAGGCGCGCGCGTTCTGCTCCCAGATGAGATATTGCCCGCCCAGCCCGGCGGGCCATGCATAATGGATGTCCGGCGTGAACGTCGCGATGATGTCCAGCGGCCGGATCGCGTCGACCTCGAGCAGGATCACGACGGCCGGCTTGTCGAGCGGCACGAACACGTGCTCGCGCACCGTGAACTGCTCGTACGCGTACGTGATCGTCACGCCTTCGGGGCGCTCTTCCACGCGTTCGGCAACTTCGTTGCCGGGGATCGGCGCCGTGTACTTGGGCACGCGGAACGACAGCTTGAAGTCGTGCAGCCACTTGATGGGCCACGACCACAGCTCCAGTGCGCCGTCTTCGGTGCCCATCGCGATCGCCTGGCGCCCCACGGCCGACACGAACATGCCGGGGCGCGCGTCGCCCGTGAGCGCGAGCGGCGACGTGCCGAGCGGGAAGTACGGGATCGTCGTGCGCGTCGTGTCGAACACGGGCTTCGCCACGGCGGGCGGGGCGCCCGGTGCGCGCGGCGGGGGCTTGACCTGCTGCGACGCAGCGGGGACGGCGAGACACAGCGCGCCCAGGACGAGGGCGGCGCGGGAACGAAGAATGTCGAAGATCATGGCGGTCGGAACGGTGGGAGAGTGGAGCCGGGCCCAATCTCGCCCTTCCGCTCGCGCCTGTCGAGGCGCCGGCCCCGGTGCTCAGCGCCGGAGATCGACGACGCCGTGCGCCGCTCAGGGCGGCAGCGGCGACGGATATGCGGCCTGCATGTCGACGGCGCGGAAGACGGCGACCTGGAAGGCCGTGCGTCCGCCGCGCTCGACGGGCACCGTTCCCTCGGGGGTGATCGAGGCGAAGTACGGCGCGTACTCCTTCACGATGTCGACCGTCATTCCCTTCGGCGGCACGCGCACGAGCAGCAACGCGTCGCGTCCCAGAAAGCGCGAGGGACGGTCCGCGTAGAAGAAGTGCCGCGGATCGCCGCTCAGGCAGAGCACCGGATAGCGCGGTCCCATCGCGTAGCCGATCTTCGCCGCCTCGATCCAGTGCGTCGCTGCAACCACCTGCCCCGAATCCTCGAGCAGTCCGCGCGCGGCGAGCTGGGAGCGCAGGCCGCTCCAGTCGTACGCCTCGAGCGACGGGTCGCCGCGCGTGAACCACTGCGGCTCGGCGCGCGCCACCCAGCCCGTGGCGACGTCGCTCGCGGCGACGGCGGCGAGCGCCACGAATACGATCGCGGCGGCAGCGAGCCACCGGTGCAGCTGCGCGCGCTGTGACGCGCCCCGTGCCTCCCAGCGCGCCGCCGCATCGCCTACCAGCGGCAGGAGGAGCAGATATCCCGGCGCCTCCCAATGCGGCAGCCCCGGGTTGCCGCTCAGCGACACGAGCGTGAATACGAGCACGGGGCCCGCGCCCAGGCAGAGCAGCAGCCAGCGCGGTGCGTCGCGCGGACCGGTGCGCGCTGCGCGGTACATCTGAACCACCAGCGGCACCCAGATCCACGGCAGCAGGTAGCCGGCCTGGCCGCCCAGGTTCTGCAGCAGCGCCGTCACGGCGTTGCCGCCCTCGGGAACGGCGCGACCGCCCTGGAAGCGGAACGACGCGAATCCATGCGCCGCGTTCCAGAACAGCGCCGGCGAGAAGAGCGCGAGCGCGATGAGCGTGGCCACGTAGGGCTGCGGACGCGCGAGCCACCCGCGCGCCTCGCGCCGCGTGAGCACGAACGCCGTCGTGCCCAGCAGCAGGAATGCCCCGTGGTACTTGGAGAGCATCGCCAGTCCGCTCGCGATGCCCGCCGCCACCCACCAGCGCCACGCGCCCTCGGACGGCGGGTCGAGCACGGCGTGCGTGAGCGCCAGCGCCGCGCCCGCCATCGCGCAGTCCAGCGGCCCGTCGGGCAGCACCCAGCTTCCCGTGCTCAAGCTGAACACCGGCGCCAGGTTGAGCAGCAGCGCCGCGAACATCCCCGCGCGCTCGCCGTACAGGCGCGCCGTCAGCCGGAAGACGAGCCACGTGGTGCCGGCGAAGAGCAGCATGAACGGCAGCCGCAGCAGCACGCGATTCTCGCTGCCCGTGAGGCGCGCGAGCCCGCCGGCGATCCAGAACGAGAGCGGCGGATGGTCGAAGTACGACCAGCTGAAGACGCGCGCGACCACGACGGCGTACGACTCGTCGACGCCCAGTCCGATCGTCGCCGACAGGACGAGCCGCGCCGCGAGTCCGGCGAGCACGATCGCAAGGACGGCGCGGGCTTCCGGAGACGGGCGGCGTCCCTCGTTCACCGCGCCGCCGGGCCCCTTCAGTTGCATTGACTGTCGAGTGTCGTTGGCATGGCGCAGCCACATGATGGCCGCGCGTCCGCCCAGCGTCAACGCGCGACGGCCGATGGCCGCCCGCGGCTACTCCGTGCCCAGGCTCCGCTGCAGCGCGGCCGCGGGATAGTAGGCGAACAGCACCGACCCGCCCTCGATCATATGGATGATGCGCGGCGCCGCCTTCTCGCTCAGCGCCGGGCATCCCTCGCTGCGTCCCAGGCGCCCCACGCGCGCGATCATCGCCCGGCTCACGTACCACGCGCCGTGCATCACGATGCCGCGCTCCATGGCATGGTCGTTGAGTCCCGGGTCGAGCCCCGCGAGCCGGAGCGACAGGCCGTTGCTCCCGTCGTACGTGTCGCCGGTGACGAAGGTGCCGAGGCTGGACTCGTAGCTGTTCGCGCGATTGGAGAAGCGGCGCGCCTCGTCGTCACCGGTGCCGCGGCCGTGGGCCACGAACTCCCGCGCCAGCACGCGTCCGCGCGCGAGGTCGAGCACCCAGAGCCGCTTCACGTGGCTGGGCAGCGAATAGTCGATGACGGTGAGCAGGGCGCGCCTGGCGACGCCCTCCGCAACGGCGTGGCGGTAGGCCGCGAGCGCGGTCCTCAGTACCGAGGGCCGCAGTCCCTCGCGCGCTGCCGCCGTCTGCACGAGCCCACGCGCGACCGAATCGGGAACGGCGGCCGGAATCGGATCCGGCGCCGGCCCGCCGGCACGCGCCGCGGACATCGGCAACAGGAGCGAGAATGAAAAGAGTGCCGCGCTCAGGCGGAGGGACGCATGAGTCAGGGGAAACCTCGGATGTCGGTGGAGGAAGACCTACCCTACTACACCCGACGCCCCGATTCAATCCATCGTTACGGGAACAGGTGAAGCCACTCACCATCCGTTTGTCTGGTCGCCGTCGTGCCCGTAGACGTCCGGCACGAACCAGACCGCACCACCGGGCATCACGACCGTGGTGACGTACTCCACGATCACCGGCACCGGCCGCGGCAGCGCCACGCGCCGGAAGTCGGGCGCCGCAAGCGCGGCGTCCACGCTGTCGGCGTTCCAGTCCGGACGCTCGCGCATCACCCAGACGGCCAGATCGCGCGCGCGCTCCAGGCGAATGCAGCCGTGGCTCAGATCGCGCCGCGCGCGCTCGAACAGCGCCCGGGACGGCGTGTCGTGCAGGTACACATTGCTGTCGTTGGGCATCACGAACTTCACGCGCCCGAGCGGATTGTCGGGACCGCGGCGCTGCCGCACCCAGAGGCGCCCCGCCTCGAGCTGCGCGATCACCTCGGGCGTGACCGTATCGCCGAGCACCTCGTCCCGGCCGCGCATCAGCTCCATGTGCTCTCGGCGGAGATATGTCGGTTTCCGTATGAGCGCCGGGATGATCTCGCGGGTCAGGATGCTGCGCGGCACGTTCCAGTCCGGCTGGAAGTCCAGGTACTGCAGCTGCCGCTGGAGCGACGGCGTGGAGAAGCGGCCGGCGCGCCCCGCGATCACTTTCATCGTGAGCGCCGGCGCCGTGTCGCGCACGCCGCCGTCGTAGGCGAAGAGCGTGAACGCCGGCACGTTCACGACGATGAACGGGCCGCCGGCCACCGGGGGCTGCCGGCGAATGCGCGCCAGGGCGCGTTCGATCTGCGTCACGCGCACGTCCAGCGGCGTCTGCAACTCGGCGAGCGTGGCGCGCCCGATCACGCCGTCCATCGAGAGGCCGTGCCGCTGCTGGAACCGGCGCACCGCCTCGACCAGGGCGCTGTCGTACGTCTCGATGCCACCGGCATCCGCGCTGCCTTCGAGATCGCCGACCGCCGCGAGCCGCTCCTGCAGCGCCTCGGCCGCCGCGAGCGAGTCGCCGGGGCGCACCGGCAGACGATCCGGCGTGGGGAATGCGGGGATCGTCGTGTCGGCGGCGAGCGCGCGATAGCGCACCAGCGCACGCTCGAGCGCGCCGTAGTCCGGGCGCCGCAGGGCGAGCGAGTCCGGCACCGCCGGCGCGCCGGGAGCGACAACGGCCGCGACCGCCGGCTGCTCCGCCGCAAACCGCAGGCGCAACGCGCTGCCTCCCCCGGCCCGGCTTCGCGCCTGCGCCGACGTGGAGTCGCGCGGCTCGGCACGATGACAGGTCGTCGCAACGAAGGCGATGCTCAGAACGGCGAGTAGCCGTGACGACAACGACGACATGTACTGGAAAATATCTCCCACGACCGGGCATTCGGCTGTCAGGAGACCGTGCACGGGGTGTAGGTGGAACCGTCCTCTGCCATTGACTTTCGCTCCGGCCGGAAGAACGATCAACCCGATGGGCGCGCGGACGCGCGGCACACGACTCCCGATCGCCCGGAGGGCACGATCATGGCGGCACACTCGACACGCGGCGCTCGTAGCTTCGTGCGCACACTCGGCTTCGGCGCATCGTGCGTGGCGCTCCTCGCCTGCACCGGCCGCGCCCCGTCGCTCATCGACACCACGGCGATCAAGCCGCCGCCGGACTCGTCGGGCCAGCACGACTGGATGCGATTCGGCTGGGACGTCGCCGCGTCGGGCGCGCCCGGCGTCTCGATGGGCGTGTCCGCGGCCAGCGTGGCCGGCATGACGCGGCAGCAAGTGACGCTCGACGGCACCGTGGACGCGTCGGCCATCTACCTGCACGGCGTGACGGTGGGCGGCGCGACGCACGACGTCTTCTTCGTGACCACCACCTACGGCAAGACGATCGCCGTCGACGCCGCCAACGGCTCGATCCTGTGGGAGTACACGCCGGCGAGCTACGCGCAGGTCGCCGGCTCGGCGCAGATCACCACGGCCACACCGGTGGCCGATCCCGGGCGCGCCTTCATCTACGCCGCCTCG
>DASVWS010000123.1:0-2667 GCA_036393095.1 Gemmatimonadaceae bacterium
TTTCCCTATGCGGGAACGCTCAAGGTGGCGGGCGAGACGGTGGACACGATCCGCGCCCGGCTCGCCCTGGCGCTCCAGAATTACACGAAGGACGCCCAGATCGACGTGCGCGTGGTGGGGTTCCGCAGCCGCACCTACCAGCTCGCCGGCGCCGTGGTGAAGCCCGGGCTCTACGCCCTCACCAACGTCCCGCTCACCGTCTCCCAGGCCATCGCCGCCGCGGGCGGCGAGATCCGGTCGCTCCCCACGAGCGGCTCCGGCACGCTCACCGACCTCACCTCGCTCCCCCTCGCCGACCTCTCGCACGTCACGCTCATCAGCGGCGGCACCCGCCAGGTGCTCGACCTGCGCCGGTTCTACCTCTACGGCGACCAGACGCAGGACCGGCTGGTGCACGCCGGCGACATCATCCAGGTGCCCGACAACACCAACGACCAGGTGCACGTGATCGGCGAGGTGGCGAAGCAGGGCAACTACCCCATGAGCAGCGGCGCGCTCAACCTCGCGCAGGCACTCGGCGAGGCCGGCGGGCTCGACCTCGCCACTTCGAATCCGGCCCGCATCTTCGTCTTCCGCGGCGGTGCCGATTCGTCCCGGGTGTTCTGGCTGGACGCCCGCTCCCCCGACGCGATGCTCCTCGCCACGCAGTTCGACCTGGAGCCGCAGGACGTCGTCTACGTCGCCACCAACGCGCTCTCCACCTGGAATCGCGTGATCGCGCAGATCCTTCCCACGGTGCAGACGCTGTACGAGACCAAGATCCTGGTGCACCCGTGACCGCGCCCGACTCCACGCTGCCGCCCTCGCCCGACGACGGCGCCTCCGACGAGATCTCGCTCGCCGAGCTGGTGGACATCCTGCTCGACGCGCGCCGGCTCGTGGCCGGCGTGGCCGGCGCGATCTTTCTGATCGGATTGCTGTACGCGCTGTTCGCGGCGCCGGTGTACACGCCGTCGGCGCTGCTGCAGGTGAACCAGAAGGCGGGCGGACTCTCGGGGCTGGAGACGCTGTCGTCCATGCTCGAGGGCACGGCGCTCCCCGTGGCCGCCGAGATCCAGCTCGCGCAGTCGTCGAGCGTGCTGCGCGCGGCCGTCGAGGCGCAGCGCGCCGACGTGCTCGTGCGGCCGCGGCGCTTTCCGCTGTTCGGCGGGCTCCTGGCGCGCCGCTATCGCGGGGCGGGTCCGGCCCCCGCCCGCCTCGGCCTCTCCGGATTCTCGTGGGGGAAGGACCACGTCACCATCTCGCGCTTCGACGTTCCGCGGCGGCTGTACGACGAGGACTTCCGCCTCACCGTGACCGGCCCCGATGCGTACCGGCTGCAGGACCCGGACGGCGCCACGCTCTTCGCCGGACGCGTGGGTGCGGTGGCGCGCGCCGACAGCGGCATGGCCGGCGACTCGATCGTGGTGCTCGTGGCCGCCATCGACGCCCGCCCCGGCGTGAGCTTCACCGTGCGGCGGCTGGACCGGCAGGAGGCGGTGGCGCGGATCGCCGACCGGCTGCGCGTGGAGGAGCAGGGCGCACAAAGCGGAATTCTGCGGATGACGCTCTCCGGCGGCGATCCGCGCACGGCCACCGATCTTCTCGCGGCGATCGTCTCGGCCGACGTCGCCCTCAACCGCAGCCTTCGGTCGCAGCAGGCGGCGGCGCAGATCGACTTCTTGCAGGATCAGCTTCCGCTCATGCAGGCGCGCGTGGACTCGGCGCGCCGCCGGCTGGGGGAGTACCAGTCGAAGCACCGCGTGCTCAACCTGAGCGACGAATCGAAGGCGCTGCTCGACCGGTTGAGCGCCATCGACCAGGCGATCACGACGGCGGCGCTGCAGCGCGCGCAGCTCCAGCAGCAGTTCGGGGCGGCGAGCCCGGCGCTCCGCGCGGCCCAGGCGCAGCAGGACACGCTGCAGCAGCAGCGGGCGCAGCTCGAGGTGCAGGTGGCGCGGCTGCCGGGGGCCGCGCAGTCGGTGCTGCAGCTCCAGGAGAATCTCGCCGTGGCGTCGAATCTCTATTCGGGGCTGCTCACGAGCATCCAGCAGCTCCAGGTAGTGAAGGCCGGCACCGTAGGCGACTTGAGCGTGGTGGATCTTCCCATCGAGCCCGACCGGCCGAGCGGGCCGCCGCGGCTGACGATTCTGATAGTCGCGCTGCTGGTCGGGCTGTTCGTGGGCGCGCTGGCGGCGTTCGTGCGGCGGGCGTTCGTGCAGCGGGTGGAGGATCCGGCGCTCATCGAAGCGCGGTTCAGGCTGCCCGTCGTGGCGGTGCTGCCCTTCAGCGTGGAGCAGTCGCGGCGTGAGAAGGCGCTGCCCGATCGCCGCACGAAGGAGCCGTTGCTCGCCGAGGAGAACCCGCACGATCCGGCGGTGGAAGCGATGCGTGGGCTCAGGACGAGCCTGCACTTTCTCGTGCCGGCCGCCGAGCGGCCGGTGGTGTGCATCAGCGGTCCGGTGAGCGGGGTCGGGAAGAGCTTCATCTGTGCGAACCTGGCGCGGCTGGCGGCCGACGCCGGGACGCGCGTGCTGGTGCTGGACGCCGACATGCGCCGCGGGCATCTGCACCGGTATTTCGGCGTGCCCCGCGAGCCGGGGCTGTCGGCGCTGCTGAGCGGAACGGCGGACGCGGCGTCGGTAATCCGCGAGACCGGCGTGCCCAACCTGCGTGTGGTGACGGCGG
>DASVWS010000124.1:0-14136 GCA_036393095.1 Gemmatimonadaceae bacterium
GGGAGAAGTCGAACATTATCGCATTTGCCGCCGAGCGCGACCGGGGCGGGGAAGTCCGTACGGGGAGTTTACGAACCGTCAGCCGGTCGGGTCGTCCGGCTGCAATGCCAGGACCGCGAACGATGCCAGCCAGTGCTCCCCCATGTAGTCGCCGGCCACGTGGGGAAGGCTCGCCGCCAGGTGGCGCTCCGCCGCCGCGTGCGCCACGGCGGCGCGCGGGTCTCCGGCGGGAAGGGCGTTCGCGATGGACCGCCAGCACCAGGCGCGGGTGAGATTCACCCCGTCGAGGTGCGCGATCTTGCCGTCGCTGCGATCGCTCACGTGCGCCGGCCGGAAGAGCGTGGCCGGCTGTTCCTCGGCGATGCGCGGCAGGAAGCGCGCCAGCCAACTCTCGAAGCCGCGCGGGGGCATCATGCGCCGCATGCACTCCGCCTCGATGAGCGCCGACGAGAGGAAGTCGTCACCGCCGGGCTCCCACGCCTGGCAGTCGGCGTCGTCGCCGTACCAGGCGTTGGCCTTCTCGCGCAGGAGGTCGGCGAACGCGGAATCGCCGGCCACGCCCGCGTACTCCATGGCGAGCGTGAGGGCGAATGCCGTATTGAAGTGCGTGCCGACGCGCACCGGATAGGTCGCTTTGGGGAGGAAGTCGCGGAACCGCTGCACGAACGCGTCGACGAGCGGCTGCAGCGCCTGCGACCAGCGGCGTCCTTCCGGCGTCGTGTGCCGCGCGAGTTCCGCGCCCAGCATCAGGAGCCATGCCCACCCGTACGGGCGCTCGAAGCCGCCGCGCGACGGCTGCCGCAGGTACGCCACCTCGCCGGCCACGCGGTCCGGCGTGAAATGCGCGTCGAACTGCGCGCGGATGCGCGCCGACTCGGGAAGCCCGGGAACGCGGCGGTGGAGGCGCGCCAGCATCCAGTAGCCGTGCACGCACGAATGCCAGTCGAAGCTGCCGTAGAAGACGGGGTGCAGCGCGCGGGGGCCGCGCACATCGTCGGGGCCGTTGAGCGTGTGGTCGAGCTTGTTCGGGTACTCGCGCGCGACGTGGCCCAGCGCGATGGCGGCGAACGCCGACGCGACCGCCGGCGTGAGCGTCGACGCGCCGCCGGCGCGGGCGAGCGCGGGATCGATGGGGGAGGTCATGGTCGGTACCGGAACACCAGGAAGTACATGAGGAGGATGTTCGCGCCCAGCAGCAGGACGCCGGTGGGAATCTGCACCTTGATGACGCCGTTCTCGTCGGGCAGCTCGAGGAGCGCCGCGGGGACGATGTTGAAGTTGGCGGCCATCGGCGTCATCAGCGTTCCACAATACCCGGACAGCATGCCGATCGCGGCCATGATCGCCGGATCGCCGCCGAACTTCGTGACGATGAGGGGCAGGCCGATGCCGGCGGTCATCACGGGGAAGGCCGCGAAGGCGTTGCCCATGACGATGGTGAACAGCGCCATCCCGACCGCATAGGTCACGACGACCACGAAGGCGTGGTCGAGCGGAATCCAGCGGTTGACGAGCGTCGAGACCACGCCGCCCACGCCGGCGATCGCGAACAGGGCGCCGAGCGCGGCGAGCATCTGCGGGAGCACGGCGGCCCACCCCACGGCGTCCATGAGGCGGCGGGCTTCCTGGATCGGGGAGGCCAGCGGCGCGCGGAGCATGCCCATCCCCGCGGCCAGCGCCACGACCGTGGCGAGCGCGAGCGAGATGACGGTCACCTGTTTGGGGTCCACCAGCGGCGCGCCGTTCACGGTGAGGTATTTGAAGCCGCTCGTGCCGGCGAGCGTGACCGCGGGAATGAGCAGCGCGGGGACGAACAGCCGGCTTCCCCACCGCCGGGCGCTCGCGTCGCGCTCGGCGCGCGTGGCCGACTCCGGGGGCGCGCCGCCCAGCCCGCCGATGCTGGAGACGAGCACCATGCCGATGACGAGACAGCCGGTGGCGAAGTCGGGGAGGTGAGAACCGAGCAGAAATGTGATCGCCCAGATGCCCCAGAAGACCAGCTTGTTGAGGCGCCGCCGGTCGCCCCGGTCGCCGAGATTGACCACGGCGATGCCGGCGAGCATGAGGCCCATGAGGACGTAGACCGCGTTCAGGCCGATCATGGCCCCGCCGCCCCAGGCCCTTCCGGTTCGACAGTCGGACCGTCGGACCGTCGGACAGCCGGGGAGTCGGACAGCGGGTCAGTCGGACAGTCGGACAGAAGGGCAGCGGCGCGCGCCTGGCGTTCCAGCGAGCGATCGAGCAGAAGCAGCCGCACGAAGTGGATCGCCGTCGCGCAGAGGGCCGTGGGCACCGCCCACTTCGCGAGCGTCGTCGCCGCCACGTCGATCCCGTTCTGCGCCAGGAATCCCTTGATGAGCAGAATCGAGCCGATGGCGATGAAGATGTCCTCGCCGAAGAAGACGCCGATGTTGTCCACCGCCGCGGCGTGGGCGCGGATGCGGAACCGCGTGCGGTCGGACAGCTCGCCGAACCGGCTCTCGGCGGCCCCTTCGGCCATCGGCGCGAGCAGGGGCCGCACCATCTGCGCGTGCCCGCCCAGCGCCGTGAGTCCGAGCGCGGCGGTAATCTGCCGCAGCGCCATGTACACCATCAGCACGCGCCCCGTCGTCGCGGCATGCACGCGCGACATCATCTCGCGCGCCCGCTCCTTGAGGCCGTTGCGCTCCAGCAGGCCGATCACCGGGAGCACCATCCATATGATGGCGACGTAGCGGTTCTCGGTGAACGCCTTGCCGAACGCCGCGATGACGTCGTGCAGGCTGAGCCCGCCGGCGAGTCCGGTGACGATGCCGGCCACGGTCACCACGAGCAGCGCATTGAAGCGGAGCGCGAACCCGACGATGACGACGAGCACTCCGAGCAGGGTGAGCATGGGGCGAGAAGCTACCGCGCCGCGTGACGAACCGGCAAACCGTCGGCGGGGCTCCCGGGGCAGGGGATGGCGGCCCGCCGTCTCCGCGGCGACGTTACGGACATCCGAGGTGAGACCCATGACGATCCGGAGTATCATTGGCGCCGCGACGTGCGCCATGCTGTTCGGCTTCCCCGCGGCGCGGGCCGGCGCCCAGCACGACCACGCGGCGATGGAGTCGACCCGTTCGGCCGCGGCCCGCGTGCCGACGGAAGCGGGTCAGGGCGCGTTCGCGGCCATTCAGGAGATCGTGCGGATGCTCGAGGCCGATTCCACCACCGATTGGTCCAGGGTGAACCTGGAGGCGCTGCGCCAGCATCTCATCGACATGAACGATGTCGTGCTCCATGCCCGCGTCGTACAGCGCAACGTCGATGGCGGCTTCGAGGCAGACGTCACCGGCCAGGGGCGCACGGTCGGGGCGATCCGCCGGATGCTCACCGAGCACGCGCGCATGATGGAGATGATGGGCGGCGATCACATGCGCGCCACCGACATCCCCAACGGATCGCGCCTCGTGGTCACGGCCGGCGACCCGGGCGACGCGCGCACCGTGGCGCGCCTGCGCGGGCTCGGCTTCATCGGCGTGCTGGCGGAGGGCGACCACCACCAGATGCACCACCTCGCCCTCGCGCGCGGCGAACCGATGATGCACGACCACCCCTGAGACCGGACACCGACTCGGATTCGTGACGCGCCGGATCTCGACTCGACACGGCTTCCCCATAGACTCCGCCCCATGATCTTCTCCGCCCTCCTCCTCGCCGTCCTGCAGCAGACCGGCGCGCAGCAGCCCCGCCGCACCGTGCCCGATCCGGGCGTCATCGCCACCGACCAGCGCGTCACGCCCGCGGGCGTGCAGACCGTGTTCACCGGCCGAGTGGCTGGCGTGCGCTTCGCGGGCTCGGCGAGCCGCCTCTGGGTGGCGGTGCCGCACGGCGCCTACGAGCTGGACTGGCGCGACAACCGCGTGCTGGCCACGGCGCGCTTCAGTGGCACGCCGGGCGTCCATGGTGTGGCCGTGGATCCGCTCACCACGCGCGTGGTCGTGTCGTCGGTCGGGCGGTTGCCCGCGGGGATGGAGAACGGCCGCACGCCGGGCACGGGCGTGCTGCTGCCGGGACGAGCCGTCGCGCAGCTCACCGCCTATGCCGCAGGCGGTGGCGCGGGCGACACCGCCACCGTGGCGATGAACTCGGGTGCGCTCGGCGCGTACATGGCGGGCGGACCCGCGGTCGCTCGGCGGCCGAACGCGACGGGACATCGCGTGGCCGTGCTGCCCCTGCCGGCAAACGACCAGCTCGCGATCGTCGACGCCGATTCGGGGCGCATACTGCGCGCGGTCGACGTCGGCGTGCTCCCCGTGTCGGCGGTGATCGACGACGACGGCACGACGGCCTGGATTACGAACTTCGGCGGTCCCAAGCCGGCGAGCGGCGAGCGCGCCGCGCGCCAGTGCTGCGATCCGATGGCGGAGCCGGTGCGGGTGGACGCGCGCGGCATCGCCGAGCCGGGAACGGTGGCGCAGATCGATCTCGTCAGCGGCCGGATCGTGCGGAGCGTGATCGTGGGGCGGCATCCCACCGGCATCGTCTGGGACCAGCGGCGCGCGCGCCTGTACGTGGCCGACGGCAACTCCGACGCCGTGACGATCGTGAACACACGCACCGGCGCCGTCACCGCCACGCTGCGCATCACGCCGTTCACCGAAGCGCGCATCGGACTGGCGCCCACCGCGGTGGCGCTCGCCCCCGACGGCCTCACGCTGTACGTGGCACTGGGCGGACTCAATGCGGTGGCCGTGTACGACGTGTCCACGGGTGCGGTGTTCAAGGGACTGATTCCAACGGGCTGGTATCCGTCGTCGCTCGACGTGAGTCCCGACGGCTCGACGCTGGCGGTGGGCACACTGCTGGGCGTGGGATCGGGCACCGGCACGACGTCGGGCTCGCCCGGCAAGGTGGGGCGGCAGGTGTACGCGGTGCGCGGATCGGTGAACGTGATTCCGGTGCCCACGCCGGCGGAGCTCGCGGCGTACACCACGTCGGTGGCGCAGAACAACCGGCTGAGACTCCGCGGGCCCGGCACGGATTCCCAGCCGGGCGTGCGGCCGGGAGAACCGCCGCGCGCGGTGCCGCAGCGCCCCGGCGAACCGTCGCTCATTCAGCACGTCGTGTTCATCGTGCGCGAGAACCGCACCTACGACCAGGTGCTCGGCGACATCGGGCGCGGCGCGAGCGACAGCTCGCTCGTCGTCTTCGGCCGCGACGTCACCCCCAACGCGCACGCGCTGGCGGACCAGTTCGTGCTGCTCGACCACTTCTTCGCGTCGGGGGGCAACTCGGCGGACGGACACCAGTGGCTCACGCAGGCCAACGAGACCGACTACCCGATGTGGCCGTTGTATCAGGGGCGGAGCTATCCGTCCGAGGGCGACGACGCGCTGACGTACTCCCTGGGCGGGTTCCTGTGGGAGAGCGCCGAGCAGAAGCGGAAGTGGGTGTCGGTGTTCGGGGAGTATGCGCCGGCGCCTTCCGATTCCATCGCCTCGGTGCGGGGCAACCTGCTGGCCGCGTACCGCGACTCCGCCGCGCATCCGCCGGCGTATTTCCGGAGTCTCGCGCGGCGGATGTACGACACGCACTCCGATATCCCGT
The DNA here is from genome assembly GCA_036393095.1 of Gemmatimonadaceae bacterium. Classification (GTDB taxonomy): domain Bacteria; phylum Gemmatimonadota; class Gemmatimonadetes; order Gemmatimonadales; family Gemmatimonadaceae; genus JAGWRI01. The sequence goes on from DASVWS010000124.1 coordinate 5,572, forward strand.
CGCTGGACCGCGTGCTGGTGCGCGAGTATCCGGGGTGGACGCAGGAGATGCCGGACGTGGTGAAGGCCGACATCTTCGACGAGCACGTGCGCGAGTGGAACGCCACGGACTCGATGCCGAATCTCGTGATGGTCATCCTGCCCAGCGATCACACCAACGGCACGGCCCCGGGGTGGAGCACGCCGCGGGCGTCGGTGGCCGACAACGATCTCGCGCTCGGGCACATGGTGGAGGCGCTGTCGCACTCGAAGTTCTGGCCGTCGATGGCGATCCTGGTCGTGGAGGACGACGCGCAGAACGGCGTGGACCACGTCGACGGGCACCGCACCGTGGCGCTGGCCATCTCGCCCTATGCGAGGCGCCACGCCATCGACAGCACCTTCTACAGCCAGCCGAGCATGGTGAAGACCATCGAGCTGATGCTGGGGCTGCCGGCGATGAGCATGTTCGATCTCGTGGCGACGGACATGCGGGCCAGCTTCATCGATTGGAAGTCGCGGCCCGATCTGATGCCGTACACGGCGATCGTCCCGCTGCAGTCCATCTACGACGTGAATCCGCGCGTGGGGCAGCTCACCGGGCCGGCACGGGCGGCGGCGCTGGCCTCGTCGCGCATGCGCTTCGACGTGCCCGATGCGGCGCCCAGCGATGCGCTCAACCGGATTCTCTGGCACGACGTGCGCGGGTGGAACACGCCGTATCCCGGCGTGCGCCACGCGCTGTTCTTCCCGATGTCGGTGGACCTGCCCGACAGCGATCGCGAGGAGCGCGGCGGCGCACCGCGCCGGGAAGACCCCTAGCCGGAGTGGGTGGAGCCCCGACATCCCGGCGCGCGATGGGCGGGGTATCGTACGACGAGCACCGCATTCAGCGGAACGAATGGGAGGCGTGCATGGGCGCTCCCGGTGTCGCGGCGTCCCCGGCGGGCATTCTCGCGGGCGGCTGGGTGGAAGCGTACCGCCTGTACGACGTGGGGTATGCGATCGATCTCGAGCGCGCCGCGGCGCTGGCCGGCGCCGACGTGGCGGGGCGCCTCGCGGTCGGCGCGCAGGCGTCCACGCTCCACATTCCCGTGCGCCCGCTGCTGCTGAACCTCGGCCCGGTGTCGCTGCCCGGCGCGGAGGCGCAGCTCACCGCGCGCCTCTACGACTTCGGCGTGATCGCGCTGCGGGCGCGCATCCGACCGCTGGGCGAGCGCATGGCGTGGGCGGAGTTCGTCGCCTTCGCGCGCGACGCCGGCCTGGCGATCCGCGATGCCGATCCCTTCGATGCAGCGCTCCGATCGCTCACCGCGCGGCTGGCGGCAGCGATCGTGCGCGCGCGGGTCGCGGCGGTGAACGAGGACTACACGGTGTACCGCGTCACTGGCCTCTGGGAACGTGACGGCACGCGGGCAGCGCCCGCGCTGCTGGACGACGCGCGGCTGAGCGCGCTGCTGCTGCAGGAGGACGTGCCGCTCAGCGCGTCGGCAATGCGCGAGCTGCTCCCGGCACGCCACAGCTACTATCCCGACGATCTGGTGATTCCGACGTGGGACGCCGCGCTGGTCGTGTCGCCCGAGCCGGGCGACGAAACCGACGTGGAGTGGATCCTCGAATTCGCCAACGCGCAGCTCCTCGAGCTGCGGTACTACGACGCGGTGCTCGATGCGGCGCTGCCGCGCCTGCGCGACGACGTCGCCCGCGTGCGGCGCGGCTTCCGGGCGCTGCTCTCGCCGCAGTATGGGCGGGTGCTCGGCCGGCTGTACGAGCTGTTCGCCGACACGACGGAAACGGTGGAGCGCGTGGAGAACGCGCTGCGCGTCACGCAGGACGTGTATCTGGCGCGCGTGTACGCCGCGGCGATGGACGTCTTTCGCGCCCGCGGCTGGCGCGCCAGCATCGACCGCAAGCTGGGCATCATTCGCGAGACGTATGCCATGCTCAACGCCGAGGCGCAGGCGCGGCGCAACGAATTGCTCGAGGCGACGATCGTCGTGCTGATCGTGATCGAGATCGGGCTGGCGTTCGTGCGCTGACGCGCCGCGCGCCACGCAACGTGCGAACTCGCGGCGAACGCGCTATGGTACCGCCATGAGAGTTCTTGCCGGGGACGTGGGGGGCACCAACGCGCGGCTGGCGGTGGTCGAGATCGGCGACGGGCCGGCGCGGCTGGTGCACGAGCGCGACTATCGCAGTGCCGACGCCGACGGGCTGGCGCCGATCATCCAGCGCTTCGCGAACGACGTGGGCGAGCTGCCCGAGCGCGGCTGCGTGGCGATTGCGGGACCGGTGGTGGCCGATCGCGTGCAGGCCACGAACCTGCCGTGGACGGTGGACCGCGCCGAAGTGGCGCGCGCGGTCGGGATCGAGCGGCTGGGGCTGATCAACGACTTCTTCGCGGTCGGCGTCGGCCTCGAGTTTCTGGCGGACGGCGACACCGTGACGCTGCAGCCCGGCGAGCCGGAGGAGCACGGGCCGGTGGCGTATCTGGGCGCGGGCACCGGACTCGGGGTGGGCTTCCGCCTGTGGGACGGCACGCGCTACCGCGTGTACGCGTCGGAAGGCGGGCATGTCGACTTCGCGCCGCGCAACCGGCTGCAGGACGGGCTGCTCGGGTACCTGCGCGGCAAGTACGGGCGCGCGTCCAACGAGCGCATTCTTTCAGGCGCCGGGCTCGCCGACCTCTATGCGTACCTCGCGACGGTGGCGCTGGCCGCCGAGTCGCAGCCGGCCATCGAACGCGAGATGCGGGAGCAGGATCCGGCGGCGGTGATCACGGCGCACGCGCTGGCCGGCGACGACGCGCTGTGCGGCTTCACGCTCGACCTCTTCGTGTCGGTGCTCGGCGCGGTGACGGGCAACCTTGCGCTCATCGCCGTGGCGACGGGCGGCGTGTACATCGCCGGCGGCATCGCGCCGCGCGTCGTCGAGCGGCTGCGCGGCCGAGGTTTTCTCGATGCCCTGCACGACCAGGGGCGCCTGTCGCCGATGGTGGCGAAGGCGCCCGTGCACGTGGTGATGAACACGAAGGTCGGACTGCTGGGCGCCGCGGGGTACGCGGCGCGCCGCTGATCAGCTGCTCTTCAATCCGCCCCGCGCCATCGGGAGCGAGCGCACGCGAATGCCGGCGGCGTCGAAGATCGCCGCGCCGATGGCGGGCGCCACGCCGAAGATCGGCGTCTCGCCGGCGCCGAACGACGGCTCGTCCTTGCGGTCCACCAGCACGACGTCGATGTCGGGCACGTCGGAGAAGCGGGGCACGCGGTATTGCGCCAGGTGCGCGTTGCGGATCACCCCGTGGTCGAAGTCGATGGCTTCGAACAGCGCGCCGCCGATGCCCTGGATGAACGCGCCCTCGATCTGGTTGCGCAGGATGCCGGGATTCACGATGGCGCCGCAGTCGAACGCGCTGACGCCGCGCACGAGCTTCACCGAGCCGCTCGCCCGGTCCACCACGAGCTCGACGGCCGTGGCGATGTAGCCGCCCTTCTCGAATCCGCCCGCGATCCCCACGCCGTGTCCCTCGGCGCGCGGCTTGCCCCAGCCGAACCGGTCGGCGGCGGCCTGGAAGACGGCGCGCAGCCGTTCGTTCTTCAGGTTCCGCATACGGAAGGCGAGCGGGTCCAGGCCGGCCACGTGCGCCAGCTCGTCGACGTGCATCTCGCGCGCGAAGTGATTGGCCGTGGCGGCGAGCCCGCGGTACGAGCCCTGGCGCAGCGGCGATTCGCGCGGATGGTACTCCACGTGCTGGTTGGCGATCTCGTACATCGGCTCGATGGCGGCCGGGCCCGAGTTGTAGTTGTCGAAGCTCCACGCGGTGAGCGTGCCGTCGCCGGTCATGCCCGCCTTCACGTCGATCACGCCCGCGGGTCGGAAGTAGGCCCAGCGGAACTCCTCCTCGCGCGTCCACACCAGCTTCACCGGCATCTTCGCGGCGCGGGCCAGCCGTGCCACCTCCACCGCGCATTCGCCGGTGTGCTTGCCTCCGTATCCGGAGCCGCAGTCGGGCATGAGCACGCGCACGCGCTCGTCGGGCAGGCCGAACGCGCGCATCAACTCTTCCTTCACGCCGAACGGGCGCTGCGTGCCGGTCCACACGGTGAGCCGGTCGCCGCCGGCGTCGTGCGTCCACTCGGCGACGGCGGCGCGGGGCTCGAGCGGCACGTGGGCGATGTACGCGACGGTGTAGCTCCGCTCGAGCGTGTGCGCGGCGGTCGCGAGCGCCGCGGCGACGTTTCCCTTCTCGACCGGCCGGGCCTGGTTGTAGCCGTCCTCGCCGCCGCGCCCGCCGGCCGGCGCCGGCGGCGTGCGGCGCAGGTAGTCGTAGACGTCGCGTGAATCCGGCAGCGGGCCTGCGGCCGGCTTCCATTGCGCGCGAATGCCGAGCAGCGCGCGCTCGGCGTCGGCGGTGCGGGGGGCCGCCACGCCCACGAACTGGCCGTCGGCCACGACGACCGCGCCCTTCACCGACGCCGCGTCTCCGGCGTCCATCGACTGCAGCGTCGCGCCCATCGAAGGCGCGCGCAGCACCTTGCCGTAGAGCATGCCCGGCCGGCGGAGGTCCGACGGGAAGTGCGGCTTGCCGGTGACGATGTCGCGCGCGCCCACGCGGTCCACCGCAATTCCGGCGGCGTACTTCCAGTCGGCGGCCGGCGTGAGCGGCGCGTCGTCGCGCACCTTTTCCACGAGCAGGCGGCCGGCGGTGAGCTCGCCGAAGGTCGCGCGATGCCGTCTGGTGGCGTCGTACACCTCGCCGAGTTGCGTGATGAGCGACTCGCGCGGCACCTTCCACCTGGCGGCGGCGAGATCGAGGAACAGCTCGCGCGCCGACGCCGCCGCCTCGCGGAGCTGCGGTCCCATGCGCGGCGTCGACATGCTGCCGAAGGTGCCCATGTCGTACGGCGTGAGGTCGGTGTCGCCCATGACCATGTGCACCGTCGCCGTCGGCACGCGCAGCTCCTCGGCGACTTCCTGTGCCAGCGAGGTGCGAATGCCCTGGCCCACCTCGACCTTGCCGGTATACACGGTGACCTTGTTGTCCGTGGCGATGTGCAGCCATGCGGCGATCTCGTCGGTGGGGGTCGGGCTGCCGTGCGGCGGTTGGGCGCCGCCGAACGCGCGCGAGAGATTCGGCACCGCGGCCGCGGCGTCGCGGCTCACGATGGCGACGGCGAGTCCGCTGCCCAGCACCTTGAGAAATTCGCGGCGGGAGTTCGTCATGGCTGCACCTCCCGGAACGTCGGCGAAACGGGTTCCGGCAGCTCGCCGGCGGCGCGCTGGATGGCGCGCACGATGCGCGGGTAGGTGCCGCAGCGGCAGACGTTGCCGTCCATGGCGCGCACGATCTCGTCGCGCGACGGTTTGGGCGTGGCGTTCAACAGCGACGCCGCGGCCATGATCATGCCGGCCGTGCAGTAGCCGCACTGCAGGGCATCCTCCTGCATGAACGCTTCCTGGAGCGCGTGCAGCTTGCCGCCGGGAGCGGCGAGCCCTTCGATGGTGGTCACCGCGGCGTTGGTCGCCGCCGACACCGGCGTGACGCAGGAATGCACGGAGCGCCCGTCGATGAGCACGGTGCAGGCACCGCACTCGGATTCGCCGCATCCGTACTTGGGCCCGCTCAGCTCGAGCTCCTCGTGGAGCACGCTGAGCAGCGGACGTCCCGGGTCCACATCCACTTCGTGGCGGCTGCCGTTCACCTCGAGCGTGATGCGCATGGCTCGATCCTCCTCGGCTGTCCGATACGTGTCGAATATATGGGGGTGTCCGCAAACGCGGGCAGCGCATGCGGTTTTCGCACCCCAACTGCGGGTTCGGCACGGTTCCGGAGGGCCGGTTCGGCGGGAAGTCATTTTCCTGCGAACACTTACCGGGTGGCATGCGTATTGCTTTTTGAGAAGGACAGCAGGCCACGCCCGGCGGCGTGGCGACTCACTCGAGAGGGACGCTACCGGTTATGAAACGGATCATCATCGCACTTGTCGTCATCGCGGCCGCGGGCGCGGGCGTGTTCTACTTCAAGCGTCAGGCGTCGGCCGACCCGACCACGTACCTGTTCGTTCCGGTCACGCGGGGCGACGTCCAGTCCACCGTGAGCGCGACAGGCAACCTGAGCGCCGTGGACTCGGTGCAGGTAGGCACGCAGGTATCCGGCCGCATCGACGCGCTGTTCGCGGACTTCAACGACCACGTGCACAAGGGTGAGCTGCTGGCGCGGCTCGATACGACGCTGCTGCGGCTGTCGCTCGACCGCGCGGTGGCCAACCAGGCGCAGGGAATGGCCGACTTGCGGCAGAAGCAGTTCGCGCTGGATCAGACCAAGCGGCTGCTGGAAACCAATGCGGCCACGCAGACCGACTACGAGACGGCCGTCGCCGCGTACGCGATGTCGCAGGCCAACCTCAAGTCCGACTCGGTGGCGCTGGCCGAGGCGCGGCAGAACATGGCGTACGCCTTCGTCTACTCGCCCATCGACGGCATCGTGATCAAACGCGCCGTCGACGTGGGGCAGACGGTGGCGGCGAGCTTCTCAGCGCCCGAGCTGTTCCTCATCGCCGGCGACCTCAAGCACCTGCAGATCGTCGCTTCGGTGGACGAATCGGACATCGGGCAGATCCACGACGGGCAGGACGTCACCTTCACCGTCGAGGCCTATCCCAACCGCACGTACCACGGCACGGTGAAGCAGGTGCGCCTGCAGTCCACCACCAGCGACAACGTCGTGAACTACCCGGTGGTCGTGGGGGTGGAGAACCCGGATGGCACGCTGCTGCCGGGCATGACCGCCACGGCGAACTTCCAGGTGGCCGCCGCCAAGAACGTGCTCAAGATTCCCACCGGCGCGCTGCGCTTCCAGCCCACGCAGGCGATGGTGGCGGAGTTGCGCGCGGAGTTTGCGGCGCGAGGGGACAGCAGCGGCCGCAACGGGCGCGCCGGGGAATCGGCCGCGGCCGGCGGACGGCCCGGCGGCAACGGCGGTGGCAACGGCGGTGGATTCCGCGGCGGCAACGGCGGCGGATTCGGCGGCGGCAGGGCGGGAGGACGCGGCGGGCAGCGTCCGAGCGACGTCGGCATGCTGTGGTACGTCGGCAAGGACGGCAAGCTGGCCGTGGCGCGCGTGCACACCGGGCTGACGGACGGGCAGTACACGGAGATTTCCGGTCCGAACATCCAGGAAGGCATGCAGATCATCGCCGCCGTGACCGGCGGATCGGCGGGCGCGACCAGCGCGCAGAATCCGTTCTCCGGCCAGCAGGGGCGGGGCGGACGCGGCGGCTTCCGCGGAGGGTTCTAGCATGACGCCTCCGGAAGACCACGTCATCCACATCGAGGGCATCACGCGCGTGTACTCCACGGGCAAGACGGAGGTCCACGCGCTGCGCGGCGTCGATTTCACGGTGAGCAAGGGCGAGATGGTCGCCATCATGGGCGCGTCGGGCTCCGGCAAGTCCACGCTCATGAACATTCTCGGCTGTCTCGACAAGCCGACGGCGGGGAGCTACTGGCTGGACGGCGTCCGGGTGGACGGCCTGGACCGGAACCAGCTCGCCGACATTCGCAACGCGAAGATCGGATTCGTGTTCCAGGGGTTCAACCTGCTGGCGCGCACCACGGCGCTGGACAACGTGGAAATGCCGCTGCTGTACGACCGCACCGGGCGGCACCACCGGGACACGAAGAAGGCGGCGCGCGAGGCGCTGGAGCGCGTGGGGCTGGGCGAGCGGCTGGACCACGAGCCCAGCGAGCTCTCGGGCGGACAGCAGCAGCGCGTGGCCATTGCCCGCGCCCTCGTCACGCAGCCGGCGCTGGTGCTGGCCGACGAGCCCACGGGCAACCTCGACTCGAAGACGTCGGTGGAAGTGCTGGCGCTCTTCCAGGAGCTGAACGACCAGGGGATCACCGTCGTCCTCGTCACGCACGAGCACGACATCGCCGAATATACGCGCCGCGTGGTGGAGCTGCGCGACGGACACATCATCCGCGACGAGCCGATCGCGCACCGTCGCATCGCCGCCGACGACGTCGCCACGGTGGATACCGTGGCGGGCGTGGGAGCCTGACATGAAAGCATCTCGACTCGTCAACATCGCGGGTAAGAGCATCCTCAAGAACAAGATGCGGACGCTGCTCACGATGCTCGGCATCATCATCGGCGTGGGCGCGGTGATCGTCATGGTCGCTGTGGGCCAGGGCGCCAAGGCGGAGATCCAGCGGCAGGTCAACAATCTCGGCACCAACATGCTGATCATCACCAACGCCAACCTGAACGTGGGCGGGGTGAGCCAGGGCGCCGGATCGTCGAACCGCCTCACGATCGAGGATTACAACGTGCTCAAGACGCAGGGACTCCTGCTGCAGCACGTGTCGCCGGACGTCGTGTCGTTCGCGCACCTCGTGGGCGGCGTCGGCAACTGGCGCACCGGCATCCACGGTGTCTCGCCGGACTACCAGGACATCCGCGATTGGCACGTGACCTCCGGCCGCTTCTTCGACCAGTCGGACCTGAACTCGAACGCGCGTGTGGTCGTGATCGGCAAGACGATCGACGACGCTCTGTGGCCGAATCAGGATCCGGTGGGACAGG
>DASVWS010000125.1:0-10654 GCA_036393095.1 Gemmatimonadaceae bacterium
GACGACGACACGTCGGCGCGCCACCACACCTTTCTCTTCACGCTCAATCAGCGTACGGTGATCGACGCCGAGCACGACGGCAACGACGCACGGTTCATCAACCACTCGTGTGATCCGAACTGCGACGCCGTCATCGAGCGCGGGCACATCTGGATCTACGCCGTCAAGGACATCGCCAAGGGTGAGGAATTGGCGTACGACTACCAGTTCGAGCACATGCCCGAGTACACCGAGGCGGACCTCGCGCTCTACGTCTGCCGCTGCGGGAGCGCGAACTGCCGGGGCACGATCGTGAAGATCGACCGCCGGCGGACGCTCGGGCGCCGGTGGGAAGCGAAGCAGCGCGCCGCGCGCCATCATGCCGCGAGCCGCCACGCGCACCGCGCGCGCCATCGGTCGTGAACCGCCCCCGTTCCGCGTCGCCGGCTCTCGTCGCGCTCCTCGAGCGCGCGGTGGACTACGCCGGGCTCTTTCCCCCCGCGAAGCTGGGCATGGAAGCCGCGATACGCGCGTACGCCGACTACCGCGCCGGCCCCGACGCCTGGATGCTGGGCCGGTTCGTGGTCCCGGCGTCGCGTCTCGAGGAGTTCGAGCAGGAGGGCGCGGCGCAGCTGCCCGGAAGCGCCGCGTCGTCCTGGGCATTGAGCGCCCTCGTCGGCGCCGACGTCGAGCTCGACGCGCACTCCATCGAGCGCTTCAACGACCGCCACCGCAACGTCCGCCACGGCGCCGTGCACGTGGACACCGTGGAGCTGAAGGCCGCGTCGGTGGACGACGTGCAGCGAGCCGATGAGTTCGTCGGCGGGTTCGACGCCTTCATCGAAGTGCCCGTGGCCGACGATCCCGGACCGCTGATCGCCGCCATCGCCGGCATCGGCGCCAAGGCCAAGATCCGCACCGGCGGGCTGACGCCCGACGCCATCCCCGAGGCGGCGCACGTCGTGCGCTTCCTGCGGCGCTGCGTACAGCAGGACGTGGCGTTCAAGGCGACGGCGGGCCTTCACCATCCGATCCGCGCCGAATACCCGCTCGCCTACGAGCCCGGCGCGCCGCGCGGCGTGATGTTCGGATTCCTGAATGTCCTCCTCGCCGCCGCCTTCGTGCGCCACGGGCTCGACGACGCGGCGGCGCTCCAACTGCTGCGCGAGCAGGACGCGTCGGCGATCCGCGTGGCAGGCGACGGCGTGGAATGGCGGGGCCACGCGATCGGCGTCGACCAGCTGCGGGCCTCCCGCCACGACATGGTCGCGTTCGGATCGTGCTCCTTCCTCGAACCGGTGGACGAGCTCCACACGCTGGGGATCCTGTGAGCCGCGCCATCGACCACACGCACGATCCCGCGCTTCGGTCGTGGGTGCCCGGGGCCGACGCGCCGGATGCGGAGTTCCCGATTCAGAACCTGCCGTTCGGCGTCTTCCGCCGGCGCGGCGATGCGAAGCCGCCGCGCGTCGGCGTCGCGATCGGCAGCCGGGTGCTGGACGTGCCCGCGCTGGCCGAATCCGGGCTGCTGTCGGGCGATGGGCTGGCGGCCGCGAGAGCCGGCGATTCGGATTCGCTGAATGCGATCATGGCCATGGGGCCGGCCGCGGCACGTGCCCTCCGGCACGCGCTGGTCGAGGTGCTGCGCGTCGGAGGCTCCGGCCAGGCGCTCGGCGAGCGGCTGCTCACGCCGCTCGACGACGCGGAGTTGTTCGTGCCGGCGCGCGTCGGCGACTACACGGACTTCTACGCCTCCATCTACCACGCGACGAACGTCGGGTCGATGTTCCGCCCCGACAACCCGCTGCTCCCCAACTACAAGTACGTGCCCATCGGCTACCACGGCCGCGCGTCGTCCATCGTCGCCAGCGGTGCCGAGGTGCGGCGTCCGTGGGGGCAGACGCGCAACGCGCCCGAGCAGCCGCCGCAGTTCGGGCCCTCGCGCCGCCTCGACTACGAGGTGGAGGTGGGAGCGTACGTGGGCGCCGGCAATGCGCTCGGCCGGCCCGTGCCGGTGACGGAAGCCGAGGACCACGTGTTCGGCCTCGGCCTCGTGAACGACTGGTCGGCGCGCGACATCCAGACTTGGGAATACCAGCCGCTCGGACCCTTCCTGGCCAAGAACTTCGCCACGACCGTGTCGCCATGGGTCGTGACGCTGGACGCGCTCGCGCCGTTCCGCGCGCCGGCGTTCGCGCGACCCGAGGGTGACCCCGCGCCGCTTCCCTATCTCGCGGGTTCGCCGGAGTCGACGGGGTTCGACATCACGCTCGAAGTGTGGCTGAGCAGCGCCGCCATGCGGGCCGAGGGCGTGGATCCGATGCTCGTGAGCCGCGGCAGCTTCACCGACATGTATTGGACCGTGGCGCAGCTCGTGGCGCACCACACGAGCAACGGATGCAACCTGCAGCCGGGCGACCTGCTCGCGAGCGGCACGGTGTCCGGTGCGGCAAAGGAGTCCCGCGGGTGCCTGCTCGAGCGCACGTGGAAGGGCACGGAGCCGCTGCAATTGCCGGGCGGCGAGAGGCGCGCCTTTCTGGACGACGGGGACGAGGTGGTGCTGCGCGGCCACTGCGCGCGCGCCGGCCGCGCGCGCATCGGATTCGGAGAGTGCCGCGGCCGGATTGTGCCGGCCGCGGCGTTCCCGCCCTAGTTCATCCGCTCGATCCTGGACGTCGCCGTGGTGCCGATGTCGTACGTCACGCCGGCGTCGGTGAGCGTGAGCTTGGCCTTCACGTCTTCCTGGCCCTGTCCGCCCAGGAAGTTCCCGTCGTGCGACAGGAAGACGACGCCCGTGCCCGTGGACGTTCCGTCCATCGACGCGTTCTGGCCCTGAATGGCGCCCAGCCCCGACGTGGTGGACGACGAGTTGCGCGTGATCTTCCACGCCGTCGACTTGCCGATGGTGGTGTCGCCGACCACGGTGAAGGTCGAGATCACCTGGCGCTTGACGTTGAGACCGCTCTGGACGGTCGAGATCGTGGTGGTGTCGGTCCACGTGGCGCCCGCGGCGAGCGGCTTGCGGACGGTGGGCAGGATGTGCACGAGCTGGTCGGCCACGCTCTCGAGCGCGGCCGCGGTGTCGCCCACCGCGGCCTTGGAGTAGAACTCCCCGGTGGGCGAGAGCAGCGCCTGCACGTGCTTGCCCATCAACGCGTCGAGGCCGGGCGTCGGCCCCATGGACGTGGTCTGCGAGATCGAATCGATGGTGACCGTCATCGCCAGCGTGTCCGGCGCCTGCTGCGCCAGCGTCATCGTGAACTGCTGGCCGGAATTGAGCTGCGCATCGTTGCTCTGGCCCATCACCGTCTGCGTGACCTTGGCGTCGACGGTCATGCGGTAGTGGGACGTGCCGGGCGCGTAGTGGAACTGCTGGGCCGCGGCCGAGCCGAAGGGAAGGAGCAGGACACCGGCGAGCGCCGCTGGGGTGATGGCGCGAGCGAACATGGAATCTCCCGAATCATGAATGGGTGGCACGTCGAGCCGGGCAGGAATCCCGCGCGGCGACGCTCGAAAGCTAGTGCCGGGCGGGGCGGCGTGCCATTCGCGTTGCTAGAAACGCCCGGTGGAACCGAAGCCCTCGCGTCCGGCGTCGCCGGCGGCGAGCGGTGCTGTGCGCCGCATCACCGGATGCGCGCAGAGCACGAAGAGGAGCTGAGCGATTCGTTCCCCATGTTCCAGCACCACCGCGGTGCGGCCGTCGTTGCGCAGCATCAGCATGATCTCGCGCCCCACGTACGCGCGGTCCACCAGCCCGGGCGAATTGCGAATCGTCAGGCTGCGCTTTCCCGTAGAGGAACGGGGGAGGACGAGCATCGCGACGTGTTTGGGGAAGGTCTGCGTGACGAACAGTCCGGTGCCGACCGTGGTCTCGTCACCGGGGGCGAGGGTGATCGACGCGGGGGGCGTGCCGTCGGCGGCGGGCCCCGTCGCGAGGCAGGCCCGGACGTCGTATCCTTCGCTCTCGTCTGCGGCCACCGGCAGCCACCGGTCGTCGTCGTCACGGGTGGAGAATCCGAGGTCGAACTGGATGAGCGAGTCGAGAGTCATGGCCGTACGTCGTGGGTGGAGGTGAAGGGATGTCGTCCGCGCCGCCGTCCGCAAAGGTAGCATCGCGCCGCCAATCGTACTGGGCGGCCAGCCGCTCGCCGCGCTACAGCCTGCTGTTCGCGCTGCCGCTCCTCGTCTTCTACGAAGTGCTCACCGTGGCCCGGCCGGCGCGGGTGGGAGACGCGCAGATCCGGAACGGCGCCGACGTCCTCCTGCGCGAGCTGGCCTACGCGCTCCTCGGCGCCTGGGGTCCCGTGGCGCTCATGGCGGTGGTGATGCTGGTGTGCGTGGTGCTCGTGCGGCGCGATCTGAAGCGCGGTGGCGGCCTGCACGTTTCGACGTTCGCGATCATGTTCGCGGAATCCGCGGTGCTCTCCGTGGCGTTCGGCCTGGTCGTCGGCACGGCGACCGCGGAGTTGCTCGGGCAGCTCCGGGCGCTCTCCATGGGGCCGATCGAGCACATGGACGCCGCCACCCGCCTCATGCTTTCGCTCGGAGCCGGACTGTACGAGGAGCTGGTCTTCCGCGTGCTGCTGGTGGGAGGGCTCGCCTTCGGCGCGCGGGTCGTGCTCGGACTCGGCCGCGTGACGGCCGGCATCGGAGCGACCATCATCGGCGCCCTCGCCTTCTCGGCCTTCCACTACATCGGCCCGTACGGAGAGCCCATGCAGCTCCAGTCGTTCGTCTTCCGGGCGATCAGCGGGGTTGTATTCAGCGCGCTGTACCTGACCCGCGGGTTCGGCATCACGGCCTGGACCCACGCCCTCTACGACATCGGTATCCTGCTGGGGTAGGAGCGCCCGGCTAGCGCCCGCCTTTCAACGCCTGCGCGAACTCCCGCACCACCTGTCCGGCCGGTTTCACGTCATGGATCTGCGCCACGCTCTTGCCCGCCTGCCAGTAGTCCCCGGCGCCCTCCGTAGCGCTCAGTGACTTCTTGAGCTTCCGCAGTGACTGCAGGGCGTAGATCGTGCGCATCCAGTGCTTCGTGCGCCGGTGCCGGAGCATCCAGCGCGCCACCGGGCCGGCGCGGGTGCCGAGCCTCCGCACGTAAGCGTTGTTGATCACCGCCACCGGCACCCCGGTCAGCCGCTCGGTGAGGACGATGTCGTCCTCGCCGGCGGCGACGATGGCGCGTTTGTAGTCCTCGGCGGCCGTGCACTCCGTGGTCGCGATGAACCGGGTGCCGAGCTGCGCGCCCGCGTATCCCATCTCGAGGACCGCGCGAAAGTGGTGCGGCTCGCCGATTCCGCCGGCGCAGATGAGCGGCAGTCCGAGATCGTCGAGTTCGTCGTACAACTGCTCCGGGGTCTTTCCGCCGGCGTGTCCCCCGGCGCGATTGTTGACGGCAATGAGGCCATGGACTCCGCCGTCCAGCGCCTTCAGGGCCCACTTCCGCTCGGTGACGTCGTGGTACACCAGCCCGCCGACCGTTCCCACCTTGTCCACGACCCACCGCGGATTGCCCAGCGACGTGACGAAAAAGCGGATCCCCTCTTCGAGGGCGATGTCGAGCCACCGCTCCATGCGCTCCCGGTACATGCGGCTGGACTGCTCGATGAGCGCGTTCATGCCGATGGGACGGGAGGTGAGCGTGCGGATGAAGCGAAGCCCCGCCCGGAAGTCGTAGCCGTGCACGTAGGTCAGCGAGATGGGCTGCACCACTCCGATCGCCCCGGCTTCCGAGACGGCAGCCACCAGCTCGGGGTTGCTGCATGGGTACATGGCCCCGCAGATCAGGGGCACGTCGATCCCGACCTGCCTGGTGAACGCGTTGTCGGCCAGGGAATCAGGCATTGGGCCGGGGTGTCGAGGGGTCCGGGGCAGGGGCCAGGCGCCAGATCACGGAGGCTGTGGCGACGGTCTCACCGGCGGTGTTGCAGATCGTGGCCGTCACCGTGTAGTCGGTCTCGCCGGTCACCGAGACGGGCGGCGAACAGCGGCATTCTGCCGTCAGCATGCCCCGGGCCTTTTTCATGTATTCGATCGAGAGCCCGCGGACGATGCCCCGCGTCCCGGCCGGCAGGGCCGTGAGCATGGCGGTACCGCTCGCGACTTCCGCCAGGTTGACCAGGGCGACTGCGTGGACGGAGTTGAGATGGTTCCGCACCCGGCGCCGGTCGCGCAGGTGCCACTTGGAGTACCCCGGGGCGAGGTCGATGACCTCCGCGCGGATGGTCCCGGTATACGGCGCCATCCAGCCGATCATCCGGCTGAACAGCCATCGGCCGCCCGGAAGCCCGCGGAGTCGGCGCCACATGGCGACGATCCTGGCGCTCGGGGCATCCATCGAGGCGGGCATCGAGTGGCGGTGCGGGTGGAGTGGCGCGAGGGTTGGGAATCCAGACGCCGCCCTCACGCCACGGATGGTAAGAGGGTTCAACGGGGGGGACAAGGACGGTGGTGATCGTGCAGGGTGACCGTCTCGTCCTCAACGACAGAAGGTGCCGTGGATCGGCATTGGTCGTCCTGGTAGCGCCAGAATGACGCACATGAAATGGACCGTCGGCGAGCCCGATGGATACCGCGGTTGGTTCGCGGGGACAGGGGACGGGGCGCCGTCGGATCGACGTGCCACCGGAAGTGTCTGGGCGTGACGGCTCGACGGGCGGGGCACGCTGCAGGGCGGCGGAGCGGGAAGCCGAGCGGCGGTCGATCCGGCAATCGGGCGGTGTGCAGGGAGGCGAATCGCCATCGGGCGAGCGCTTGGACGGAGTCCGTTCTTGCTCTGCTCACGCCCTCGTGGGCGTCAGATTCCCGCCGATTCAGTCAGTTGATAATAATCACCTCATGTAGTTTCGCAGATGAGGTCTAATTCCATGAAATTGAAGGAGTTGAATTATACATCACAAATATTTCACCGGCGTGCTATGCGATCTGCCGTGGCCTTCGAGCCGAGAATTCCGCTCCGGCCGCTGTCCGTCGGCCATGGAGCGCGGCTGAAGCGCCAGGCCCGACAGATCACCTGGGCGTGACTTGTCCACAGAGACGCGCTGCGCCCACGGGCCGCGATCTCTGAGGACCACGCACCGGCGATCACTGTGCGTCATCGGGTGAAGGGACCGCGATCCGAGCGGGATCCTTGGTGCCGTGTCGCTGGCGTTGGGAAGTGTCGGAGCGTCGATCTTCCCCTGCTTCCCGCACGCATCGCTACTCCATCCACCGGTGGTTGACTGCCAGATCGTCAGCCAGGTCCGCAGGGCGCGCGAGCGCTGGAACGATGCCGCGCCGCGGAGGATAGGCTTGAAAGCAAAGCGGGGGGCGGCCACCATGGCCGCCCCCCGCTCTGTGCGCCGAGCCCCGTTCGGCTGGGCCCTACTGCACGTGCCGCACCGAGGTGCCGTACTTGGCGTTGATCACGTCGATGAGGTCGTTGGCCACGACGATGTGGCTGGAGCTGCTCGGGTGGACCCCGTCCAGGGAGAACGCCGTGCCGAAGGGCTGCGTCGCGCTGGCCAGGTTCGGCGGATAGTTGACGGCGCCCGGCGTCTGGGCCAGCTGGGCCAGGGCCGGGTTCGGATCCCAGTAGGCGAATCCGATGGAGTCCGCCTTCGCCTGGATGTAGGCGTTGTACGAGTTGATCAGGTTGTACACCTGGAGCTGCTCCGCGGCGTCCAGGACCAGATAGTCGCCGTACCCAGGGATGTCATTCTTGACGCAGACAATGGTGGCGGGACCGCCCGCGGCCACCGCGGCCTTGAGCCAGGCGATGATCTGGATGTTGATCAGGGACTGATTGCCCGGAGCACTGTAGCAGTCAGGGTGAACGGTGACCGGCGTCCCGACGGCCTGGCTGAGGCCGCCGACGAAGGCCAAGCTCTGGAGGGCCGCCGCCGGGAAGAGCTGCGGCGCTGCCGCCACCTGAACCACTCCCATCAGCACGCCCTTGAGGTCGGGTGCGCCCGTCATGAGCTCGGCGATCATGTCGTGATAGGACGCCGTGAAGTTCGCCAGCGGGGTAGCCCCGTCCGGCATGCCCGTGAGCGCCGGCACCAGCACGTCGTTGTTGCCGATCCAGATGGTGGCGAAGGTCGGCTTGGCGATGAGCGCGCGCTGCGCCTGGGTGAGGCCGCCCAGGACGAACGTGGTCAGCGGGTTGGGGCTGGTGCCGGTGGGGGAGATCAGATCGGCCACATCGGCGCCGGGGACCGCCACATTGTTGAGCACGTCGGTGATCGAGGCCTTCGTCCGCAGATAGCAGCTCGAATCCGTGCTGGCGGGGTAGCCGGCCGGCGTCACCCGCGTCTGCGTCTGGAAGTTGTTGATCGGAGGCGGGCAGCCGGGGTTGGCCAGCGCCGGATACGCGAAGCGCGTTCCGAACTGCTGCGCCAGCAGCACCGGGTAGGCCCGGCTCTGGGTGGAGTCGTTGATACCACCCGACTGGTAGCCCGCGGTGAGGCTGTTGCCGAGGGCGACGTAGCTCTTGAAGATGCTCCCGCCGGCGTACGAAGGGCCGACGGTCGAATGCGGCATGTCGCAGCTGGCCAGGACCCCGAAGAGCCCGGCGACCGCGACACCGCGAAGGAGATTCATCGTGCGAGACATCTCGTATTCTCCAGGTGGGTGGTCTTAGAACGAGGCCTTGAGGCTGAGCGACAGGATATTCGCGGCCAGGGTGAAGACGCCGTCGTTGATCTGCGCCGCGGTCTGGCTCCGCGAGGTCCGGTCGACGATCCGCCCGCGGCGGCCGGGCGTCCAGACGTACGCGTACGCGGCGTCCAGGGTCAGGCCGCGGGTCAGCGGAATGCCGAGTCCTACGGTGTAGTTGGCACGGTCCTGGTCGGGGAGAATCGGGGTGACCGTCACGTCGGGAGCCGGGGTGGCGACGCCCGCGTATCCGAACCGATACTGCCACTTGTTCCCCGCCGTGTACTGGGCACCCAGGCGGATGGCCGACGAGTTGTTGTAGTCCTCGAACTGCGTGCGCGTGCCGAGCGCCGGGTTCGCGAAGTGAATGTCGAGCTGGTGGAAGCGCTTCCACCCGATCCACGCATAATCCGCGCTCAGCAGCCAGCGGTCGAAGCCGTCGTACGAGACGCCGACTTCGGCCTGGTCGGGATGGACCAGCTCCGTCGTCCCGCCCTGCGACACGAGCGCGCCGCTGGTGAACTGGCTGGCGAGGAGCGCATCCACCGGCGTTCCTGCCGGCGCCCCGAGGGCGTTTCCGTTGGCGAGGGTCAGCCCGGTGGCGACCTGCTGGAACGTCGCCTTCCCGTTCTTGTAGTTGAAATTCAGCGACGACAGGTATCGTCCGCCGATCGTCCAGTGGTCGTTCAGGTGGCCGAAGAATCCCACCGTGACGCCGTAGGAATAGGCGCTCCCCTTGAGGGTGCCGCGGGCGAATTCCGTGCCCTGCGCGATGCCGAGTTGTCCGAACGTGATCGGATTCCCGAGCGGATCCAGTCCGGCGATCTGCGTCGACAGGTCCACCGATTGGATCAGCTCGACGTTGGAGTGGCCGATGATCGGGCCGCCGCCGATCATCCAGTTGTCATTGATCTTCCAAGCGATGTTCGGCTGGATGTAGATGGTGGCGATCGACGCCTTGAGCGCGAGGAAGCGCCCCGGGAAGTCGTTGTGCCATTCCGAGGTGAGGCCGTAGGGCACGTACACGCCCACGCCCCACGACATCCGGTCGTTCTGCCGGTGATTGAAGAACAGGTGCGGCGTGTACGAGGTGGGGACGTCAGCCGGGTACCGGCCCAGCGAGCTGTCGCGCCTGAATGCTCCCGTCACGGCGATGGAAGCGCCGCCGACGACGAGGGAATTGCCCGAGAGCGCGGCGGCGTACGCCGGGTTCCAGTAGATCGTGGACGCGTCCTGACAGGGCGCGCCGCTGACGGCGTATCCGCGCCCGATGGCGCAGCTGCCGATTTCGTTCAGCCCGAATCCTTGCGCGAACGCCGTTGCCGGAAGCGCAAGGAGCGCCGCGGCGACGCAATGCCGCGTGAAACGGTGAACACTCATCTTCATCCTCCGAATGGGTCTGCGCCCGCGCCGAAGGCGCGAGCACATTGGGAAGACTGCGAACGCTCAAGCACCACCGCCGCGGCGCGCCCGATCACCGCTCGACGCGGGTCCGGATCGCATACCACGGCCCAGCCGATTGGAACAAAAGTGTACTCGGCCTCGTGCCGAAGTATAGTGGGGTGCTTTCCGCAAGACTGATCATCGCGCTCGGGATCGGAGCCCAACGCACCCGGCACGCGCCCATTCGTCCCCTCAGGGGATCAGCCGGACCTCGGAATACGCCGCGGCCCGGTGCCGGAAGGGCGCATCGAGCGATTCGGACACGCCCAGCATGAGCGAAAAGCCGGGGAGATACGCCGCTGGAATCGTGCCGCTGCGAAGGGACATCTCCACGCCGACCAGGCGGTGCCAGCGATCGGGGGTCGAGCCGGCGCTGACGCTGACCCCCTGGTAGTAGGGGGAGAGCATGCCCATCGGGATGCTGACCTTGTACGTCAGGAGGCTGCTGCCGCGGCCCGGCCCGGCCGGTACGATCGCGCCATTCGGGAGGCCGGGGACGGCGAAGCGAGCGGCCATGAGGCTCGAGTCCACGAGCGGCGACGGCATGCCGCCGGCCGCGAACCGCTCGAACGACAGCGCGCTCCCGTTCATCTGC
>DASVWS010000126.1:0-3602 GCA_036393095.1 Gemmatimonadaceae bacterium
GTCGTTGCCTCCACTCAGCAACCCCGACACCAGCAGGTCGTTCCGGTCGGCATAGCGCAGGATCACGCGCGGCCGCTGGTCGGGCGGGATGATGTTGAGCGGATTGCGCAGCTGCTCGTCGGTGATCGGCTGCGCCTGCCATGGCTCCACCTTGGGCTGGATCGGCGCCTCGAACTGCGGGGTCAGCGCTGGCCGCCCCTGGACCACGTCGTGGTCGTCGACCGTGCCACGGCCGGTTTCCCGCGCCGCCTCGCCGCCGCCGAACCGCCCGCCGAAGCCGCGCCCGCCGCGCACATTGCTCACGCCGAAGGACTCGCCCTCGTCGCTGTACACCGCCAGGCTGTCCTCGATGCCGTACGCGATCGGGCTCGCATCGTCCACCAGCCGCGTGCGTAGCAGACTGCCCACGACTTCCTGCCCACGCGGCCGGCTCGTGCTCACGCCACTGGTCAACCCGAAGTCGACGGCAAAGTCCGCCGTGTTCACCGCGGTGATGAGCAATCCCCCCTTCTCCACGAACTCCTGCAGGTGCTGCAATCCGTCCCAGCCGAGTCCCGGGCGGATGTCGTCGGTGCTGGCGATCCGCCCGAGGTTGGGCGTGAGGTCGGTCTTCTTCCAGGGCATCGGGTTCCGCCACATCGGCATCCCCTCGATGATCGACTGTCCATTGCCGCCCGCGGGCGGGAAGACGATCACGTCGTACTTCGCGTTGAGGTCGGCGTCCTTCGCCACGTCCTGCGTGCTGATGTAGTCGTAGGGGACGTGCTGCGCGTCGAAGCCCAGCCGCCACCATCCTTCAGTCTGCGTGCCCTGCCACGTGTGCAGGATCGCCACGCGCGGCGCGCGCGCCGGATGCGTCTTCACGCTCGGCGACGACGCCAGCGCGTACACGTCGATGCCGAGCGCCTTCGACGCCCGTTCGAGGTCGCCGGCCGATACGTTGCTCACGAGGAGCGAGCCGCGGCCGAAGTGGCGTCCGTCCACGGTGAACGAGTCTTCGGCGGCCCGGAAGTCGGCGGCCTCGAGTTGGTAGCGCAGAGTGATGAGCGAATTCTCACCCTCGTTGGCGATGGCGTAAACCGAGCCCGTGCCCTGCACGCCCCCCGGCGCGACGATCGGCCCGGTGACGCGTTCCATCGGCGCCTTCAGCACCGTCGTATCGAGCACGCGCACGCACTCCACGCCGAATCCTTCGGGGAAGGTCCACCCGGTGTCGTCGTACGGGTGCTTCTGCGGATCGTCGGGCGACCAGTACTGGTAGTCGAGCAGCGCGTCGGCGATGCGCGAGTAGGGCTGGTCCATGCGGATGATGTAGCTGCCGGCCGGGAAGGTGCGCGGCTCGGTGGGCTGCGGCTTGGGCTGGACGGCGGTGTCGGCCGCCGAGCCGGGCGGCGGCGCGTTCGCCGCCTCGCCGGCCGCGGCGCCCCGTCCGCCGCGCCCATTCCGCCCGTTGCCGTTGGCCGCCTTCTTCACCGGCACCTGCACGGTGAACGGCGCCGTGGCGCGCGAGATCTCGACGTGCTGCCGCTGCATCACCTGCAGCAGGCCGGCCTGCGACTGGAGGCGCGGATCGTCGCCCGGCAGGATGTACGCGGCGGGTCCTTCGGTGGTGGCTTTGCGGATCGACCGCTTGGCCTTGGTATAGAAGTTCTCGAGGAAGAGCTGCCGGTTGTTGGCGAAGTATTCGAGCGAGACGAGCAGCCCCGTCTCCTCGTAGTTGTTGTTGTCGCGCAGCGACCACTTCACGTGCGGGAGCGGCGGGTCCTGGCGGTACCAGGTCTTCTCCGTCTCGCTCGGCGACAGCGTACGCTCGACCGTTTCGGCGGTGCCCCCATTGCCGAACGTCTCGTAGAGGCGGCTGATGCCGTTGTGCATGGCGGCGATGAACATGAGGTAACCCGGCGACCAGGTGTCGAAGTCGCCGTGGGCGAACACGCCGGGCATCCCGAAGCGCGTCATCTCCTGCACGTTGTTCCAGCCGATCATCTGCCACTCGTTGGCGAGCAGCGGGTCGATCCACGCGTTGTAGGGGCCGTCGCCGATCGTGTTGTCGTAGAGGAACGGCACCGACTCGTGCAGGTCGTGCAGGACCTGCGCGTTCCAGCCCACGTAGGTGTTGAGGACGTTCTGCGTGAGGTCGAGCGTGGCGCCCATGGCGTCGCGGTTGTTGTCGTGCGCCACGTAGTGCCCCCAGTAGATGAGGGGAAGCGGCGTGTCCTTCGGGTGCGCCAGGTGCCAGCGCTGGATGTCCACCTCGCGGTCGCGCCCGTCGACTTCGACGATCGGCGTGATGAGCGTAATGAGATGGTTGCGGATGTTGGCGATGTACGGGCTCTCGTCCACGGCCAGGCGGTAGGCCAGCTCCATGAGCGCCGTGGGCGCGCCGGACTCGGGCGAGTGGATGGTGCCGGTGATGTAGTAGACGGGCGTGGTGTTCGGGATGAGTTGCTCGGCGGCGGCGTCGTTCATCCCGATGGTGCGCGGATCGGCGAGCTTGGCGAGGTTGGCCTTGTTGCGGTCGAGGTTCTTCCAGACGGCTTCCGACGCCACGCCGACGGCGATCATCTCGCGCCCTTCTTCCGTGTGGCCGATGGTCCAGACGCGCACGCGCGGGCTCGCCTTGGCGAGGCGGCGCATGTAGTCGTAGACCTGCGTCGAGTAGGGCAGGTTGTCCTTCGCCCCTGCGATGTCGCCGAGCACGGCCATCGGCGTGGGCACCGTCTTCGACGCCGGCAGGTAGTCCACGAGCGGGGAGCTGAAGAAGGGCTCAGTGGTGTACTCGCGGATCTTCGCCGTGTACGCCGAGTCGATGGGCTGCGCGGGATCGCGCCCGGGCCTGAGGCCGTGGAGCTCGCCCTGGGCGAGCGCGGCCGGAGCGGTGAAGGCGAGCGCGGCGAGCGCGGCCGCGGCGGGGATGACGTGGGCAAGGCGCTTCATGTCGAGCCTCGAAATCGGGGGATCGAGTGGGAACCCCGGGAAACTGGATGCCGTGCATGGGGCGCGCCAGACCGGGCAAGCGGCGCGGACCCGGCATCAAGAGCGCCGGGCCGGCATCAAGACCAGAGGGAACTGCAGGTGAGACGGATGAACTGGATGAGACGGATTGGAAAACTTGGGGGTGCGGGGGTTAGGTGATGTCTCGCCAGAGCGAGACTCCATGCTTCGTCATGGACGGGGAACTCCACAGCGCGGAAGTTACCGGCGCGATCATCGGTGCCTTCTATGACGTGTACAACGCCCTCGGGTTCGGATTCCTCGAGGGGCTGTATCTGGCGGCGCTCGAGCGGGAACTCGTTGCACGAGGGCACCGCGTAGGGCGAGAAGTCTACGTGCCCGTGTTCTATCGCGGGGCCGAGCTCGGGCGACAGCGGCTGGACATGGTCGTCGACGAGAGCGTGGTAGTGGAAGCGAAGGCCACCGAGCGCCTGCACCCGATCGCGTCTCGCCAGCTCTTCGCCTATCTGCGTGCAACCAACCTGGAGATCGGCCTGCTGCTCCACTTCGGCCCGCGCCCGCGCTTCCATCGCATCGTATGCCTGAACGCGACCAAGCCCGGGGGTCGGCAGTCTCGTACGGTCTGACTCCGCCCCGACCGTCCCGCG
>DASVWS010000127.1:0-8455 GCA_036393095.1 Gemmatimonadaceae bacterium
CTCATGGCGCGGACCGATCACCACCGCCCGGTCAGCAGGCCGGATGGCGACCACGAACATCGGCTCCGGAAAGCCGCCGGGGAGTCCATGACGCTGGCCGATGGTGAAGCGCGCGTGCCCGTCGTGGTACCCGACCACCTCACCGCTCGACCGGACGAAGGGACCTCGCGACAGGCTTGGCGCGTCGGCGCCGAGGCGGGCGCGAATGATCTTCGTGTGATCGCCGTCGGGGACGAAGCAGATGTCCTGGCTCTCGAGCTTGTCCGCGACCACGGACAATCCCAACCGCCGGGCGACGGCGCGCGTCTCGGCCTTGGTCTGCGTTCCCACGGGGAGCAGCATGCGCGAGAGCACGCCGCGGTCGATGCCCCACAGGAAGTACGACTGGTCCTTGGACGGGTCGACGCCGCGATGCAGCACGCCGTCCACGACGCGAGCGTAGTGCCCGGTGGCGATCCATCGTGCGTCCACGCCGTCGGCGCGGAGCACGAGGTCGCGGAACTTGGTGAAGGTGTTGCAGCGGACGCACGGAATGGGGGTGCGGCCGCGCGCGTACTCGTCCACGAAGTCGTCGATCACGTCGTGCGAAAACGCGCTCTCGAGATTGAGAACGTAGTGCGGGACGCCGAGCGCGTCGCACACGCGGCGCGCGTCGTTGATGGAGTCCAGCGAGCAACAGGGACGGTCCACGACCTCGTCGCCGTAGCAGAACAGCTTCATCGTCGCGCCGACCACGTCGTAGCCCTGCTCGACGAGCAGGGCCGCGGCCACCGAGGAATCGACGCCGCCCGACATGGCGACCAGCACGCGCTCCTTCATGATTCCCGCCGTCCTGCGTTCACGCGATCTGGGCGCCGGCGCCGCGCGCCTTGGCGGCGAGCGCCGGGAACACGTCGGCGACGCGCTGGATGGCGGCGTCGTCGGTGAGCACGCCGAGGCTCATGCGCACGGCGGCACCCGCGAGCGCGGGCGCGACGCCGATGGCCGAGAGCACGTACGACGGCGAGTTGGCGCCGGACTGGCAGGCCGATCCACCGGAGCACGCGATGCCCTGCAGATCGAGCGCCATGAGCATGGACTCGCTGTCCGTGCCGGGCACCGACACGTTGAGGATATGGGGCGCGCGCGGCGCGTGGCGCGCGTGGACGACGAGCCCCGGAACGCGCGCCTCGAGCATGGCCTGCAGCCGATCGCGGAGCGAGGCGAGCCGCTGCGATTCCCGCTCCCGCTCGGCGACGGCGAGCTCGGCGGCGGTGGCGAGTCCGACCGCGAAGGCGACGTTTTCGGTGCCGGGGCGCCGGCCGCGATCCTGCGACCCGCCGTGAAAGAGCGGCTCGAGCGGCGTTCCCCGCCGGATGAAGAGGGCGCCGCACCCCTTGGGCGCTCCGATCTTGTGACCGGAGATCGAAAGCAGGTCGAAGGGCACGCGCGACGCGTCGATCTCGATCTTGGCGAACGCCTGGACGGCGTCGGTGTGGAAGAGCACGCCGCGGCCGTGCGCCGTGGCGGCGAGCTCCGGAACGGGCTGGACGGCGCCCATCTCGTTGTTCACCCACATGACGGACGCGATGGCGACGTCGGCGCGCGCGAGCTCGTCGAACGACGACCGATCGACGAGCCCGTCGCTCGTCATCCCGGTGAGACGCTCTTCGGCCCCTTCGTGCGCGGCGGTGTGCACCGCTTCGAGCACCGCCTTGTGCTCAATGGGGGTGGTCACGACGGCGGTCCGCCCGCGCGCGCGGGCGGACCGCCAGGCGCCGAGCACCGCGAGGTTGTCCGCTTCGGTGCCGCCCGAGGTGAAGCAGATCTCGTCGGCATTCGCGCCCAGGCACCGAGCGACGCGCTCCCGGGCCTCGTCCAGCGCAACCCGCGCCTCCCGTCCCCACCGATGGGTGCTCGACGGGTTGCCAAAGCGCGGGCCGTAGAACGGCTGCATCGCTTCGAACACCTCGGGGCGAACCGGGGTCGTGGCCGAATGGTCGAGATAGACGGGGGCGGGCATGAGGCGAAATATAGGGGCGCCCCTTCGGGCGCGCCGCTCAGAAGGTGGCGACTTCGAGCGTCGTGACGTCGTCGACCCGCATGGTCTCGGTGGTGAAGAAGGGCTCGCCGTACCGGGTCCGGATGAGCGCGCCGTAGTACGCGGCGTAGTGCCGCACGACGTCGTACAGCGGTTCGCCATTCGGATAGACTTCTCCGGCCTGGATGGTGTCGTCGAACTGCGACCCATAGCACCGGATGGCCTCGAGCTTCCGTTCGAACACGTCGGAGATGTCGACGACGAAGGTGGGGCGTTCGAAGTCCTGCCGGTACGTCACGGCGTGGATCACCTTGTGCGGGCGGTGCTTCGGAATGCCGGGCGCCACCTTGCCGAGGCCGGCCACGAAGCAGGCATCGCGGACCAGCTGCGCGGCCGCGATGTGGTCGGGATGGCGGCCCCTGAGTGACGGGGCGATGACGACGCGGGGCTTGAGCCGGCGGATGACGCCGGCGACCATGGCCCTGGTTTCCGGCGAGTTCACGATGCCCGCGTCGGGCAAGCCGAGGTTTTCGCGGACGGATACGCCGAGAATCGCGGCGGCCCGCGCGGCTTCCTCTCCCCGGATGTCCGCCGAGCCGCGAGTGCCGGCTTCTCCCTGGGACAGGTCGAGAATTCCGGTGGTCCGTCCGCGAGCGGCGGCGACGAGCAGCGTGCCGCCGCAGGTGAGCTCGACGTCGTCGCGATGGGCGGCGATGGCCAGGAGGTCGATGGGCATGGAAGGCCGGTAGAGGGTTCAGGGTGAAGGGTTGAGGGTAGCACCCCCAGCCGCCTGCGCTCAACCCTCTACTCGTACCGCAGCGCCTCCACCGGATCCAGGCGGGCCGCCCGCAGCGCCGGCAGCACGCCGAACGCGAGGCCGATCCCCACCGACACGCCGACGGCGAGGAGCGTAAGCACCACCGGCGCCGCGGCGTTGATGTTCATGGCCACGGTCACGATCCGGCCGAGCCCGAGGCCGACGACGATGCCGATGAGGCCGCCGACGCCGGTGAGCGTCGCCGCCTCGACCAGGAATTGCTGGAGGATGTCGCGGCGCGTGGCGCCCACCGCCTTGCGGAGGCCGATCTCGTGCGTCCGCTCCGTCACGCTGATCATCATCACGGCCATCACCCCGATGCCGCCCACGAGCAGCGCGACCGCGCTCAGCACGATCATCACCAGGAAGAAGACGCCGGTGAGCTTGTTGAAGACGTCGAGGATCTGGTCCTGCGTGAGCAGGTCGAAGGTGTTGTGGTCGGCGGGATGCAGTCCGCGCGACTCACGCAGGGCCACGATCACGGCGCTCTCGGCGTCATCCAGCGAAACGCCGGGACGCGGTTTCACCGGGATGATCACCATGTTCGTCTTGTCGAGGGTGAACTGGTGGTCGAGCATGAGGTACGGCACGATCGCCATGACCTGTTGGCCCGGCGGGTTGAAGATGTTGGCGGCGGGCTGGTACAGGCCGATCACCTGCGCGGGCTTCCCGCCGATGTGCACGAGACGGCCGAGGGGGTCGATGCTGCCGAACAGTTTCGCGGCCACGTCCACGTCGAGGACGGCGACGGATTTGCCGCTCGCCTCCTCGCTGTGCGTGAACCACCGGCCGGCGGCGAGACTGCCGCCCTGGATTTCCGGGTAGTCGGCGTCGGCGCCGACGATCATTTGCGGCTGCGTCCGGACGCCTCCGTACTCCACGCGCGCGACGTACTGCCCCCACATGCCCGCGTACGCGATCTCGGGCAGGGCCTGGATGCGGCGGGCTTCGGCGACGGTGAGGTCGGGGCGATCGCGCACCCACTGCGGGAGGTCTTGCGGGTTGAGCGGGGTCTGCGAGAAGACCTTCATCACGTAGAACGTGGTGGGCCCGGCGATCTTGATCGTGTCGACGATCTGCTGCTGGATGCCCTGGACGATGGATGCCATCGCCATGACGGTCGCGACGCCGATGACCACGCCCAGGATCGTGAGGCCGGAGCGCAGCTTGCTGACGCGCAGCGAGTCGAACGCCACGGCGACGTTCTCGCGGAAGCTGTCGACCAGCCGGGTCCAGAGGCTCATGCGAGGACCGTCAATCGGCGTGGAGCGCGGCCACCGGATCCAGGCGTGCCGCCCGTGCCGCGGGGTAGACGCCGAACACGACGCCGACGCCGGCGCCCAGCGCCAGCGCCAGCCCCACCGACCAGAGCGTGACGCGCGCGGGAAGGGGAGAGAGCACGGTGATCGCCTGCGCGAACAGGAACCCGCCGCCGGCCCCGAGCGCGCCGCCGATCGTCGCCAGCGTGACGGCCTCGGCGAGGAACTGGCGGCGAATGTCTCGCTGGGTGGCGCCGACCGATTTGCGGATGCCGATCTCGTGCGTGCGCTCGCGGACCGCCATCAGCATGATGTTCATGATCACGATGCCGCCGACGACGATGCCGATGGCGACGACGGCCGGCACCACCGCGAACAGCACGGCCGTGAGCCGCTTCCAGAAGGACACGAATGCGTCGGAGGTTTCGACGGAGAAGTTGTCGGGCTGCCCGGGGCGCAGATGGTGCGCCACCCGCATCGCGGCTTCCGCTTCCTGCATCCCGCGCTCGATGCCGGCGGCCGTCGCCATCTTGACCGACACCTGCGTGGTCTGCCGCCGGCCGTACACCGATTCGAACGTCGTGATCGGCATCAGCACGAAGCCGTCGAACGACTGCCCGAGGACGCTGCCCTTGGGCGCGATCACGCCGACCACCGTGAACTGATCGCCGCGAATGCGGACCGTCTGTCCCACCGGGGAGACGCCCTCGAAGAGGTTCTTCGCGACGTCGGCGCCGATGGCGATCACGTAGCGACGTTCGCGCACGTCGACGTCGTTGATCGGCTGGCCGGCGGTGAACCGGTAGTCCTGCACGGTCTGGTACGGCGGCGTGATTCCGAAGACGAGCACGCTGCCGAGCGTTCGGCTGTGCCACACGACGTCGGAGCGCGGGGTCGGGTAGCCGGAGGTGAGTCCGACCGCCTGGGCGTCGGGCAGTGCGGCAGCGACCGCGTCGGCGTCGGCCATTGTGATCACGGGACGCCGCCGGGCGCGCTCCATGTCCTCGTCGGAAATGAAGCCGATCTGGATGGGGTCGCGGCGGACCATGAAGGAGTTCGCGCCGACCATGTTGTCGGCGATGTTCTCCTTCACGTACGCGTTCATGCCCTGGATGATCGCGACCACGGCCACGAGGAACGCCACGCTCACGACGATGCCGAGCAGTGTGAAGAACGAGCGCAGCTTGCTCACGCGGATCTGCGTGAAGGCCGTGAGCAGGACGTCGGCAAAGCGCATGCCGAAAGCTACATGCGTATCAAGGGGCCGTGAGCCGGTGGATCGGGGCATGGAAGTGCCCGATTCCCCGACGCGCGCGCCGCCGGTTCACTCGTACCTGAGCGTTTCGACGGGATCCAGGCCGGCGGCGCGCGCGGCGGGGAGCAGTCCGAACACGATGCCGGCGAAGGCGCTGCCGAGGAGCGCGATCAGGATCGCCAGCGGCGGTGTCGTGGCGTCGATCGGCGTGGCGTGCCGCACCAGGAAGGTGAGGCCGCCGCCCACCACCAGGCCCGCCACCGCGCCGAGCGTGGTGAGCGTGGCGGCCTCGACGAGGAATTGCCAGAGGATGATCCCGCGGGTGGCCCCCATCGCCTTGCGCACACCGATCTCGCGGGTCCGTTCGGTGACGCTGATCATCATGATCGCCACCACGCCGACGCCGCCCACCAGCAGCCCGATGGCGGACAGCGTGATCATCACCAGGAAGAAGACGCCGACGACCTTGTTGTACAGCTCCATGATCTTTTCGGGGGTCGAGACGAAGAAGTCGTTCTCGGTGGCCGGATGGAGATGCCGGGATACGCGGAGCTGCGCGATGGCCTCGTCCATGGTGGCGTCGCGGTTCGCGCCCGGGATGGGCTTCACGGTGAGGTCCAGCCAGCGCAGGCTGAAATTCAGCCGGCGGTACGCCGTGAGAATGGGCACCACGACGACGCCGTTGTCGCCGCTGTCGAACGCATTGGCGATCGGATTGTAGACGCCGATGATCGTGAAGTCCTGTCCGCCAAGCCTCACGTGCTTGCCGACGGGGTCGGTGCCGAGCCCGAGCCGGTCGACGACCTTGCTGTTGACGAGCGCGACGCTCGCCCCGGCATCGTTCTCCTGCTGGGTGAAGTCGCGGCCCTGCGCGATCTCGCCGCCCGTCACGTCGAACCAGCCCGGCGTGTACGCGTTGACGGTGACGCCGCTCAATTCGCGATCGGCGAACTTGATGCCCGTGTTGCTGCCCACGTGCGCCGTGACCGCCTGGACGTCGGCCAGCTGCTCGATCTGCCGGGCCTGGTCGAGGGTGAGGGACGGGTTGTGCCGCCAGGGGCACGAGTCGGCGGAGCCATTGCAGCTGTTGATCTCGGCGGGCCACCGGGTGATGAAAAAGGTGGTGGGGCCCGCCGCGGCGATGCTCTTCGAGACGCCGGCGTTGATTCCGTGCACGGCGGCCGACATCACGGTGACCACGAACACGCCGACGGCGATGCCGAGGATGGTCAGGCCCGCGCGCACGCGGTTGGACCGGATGGAATCGACGGCCATCAGGATGCCCTCGAAGAGGGCGGAGACTCTGGCAACGATGCTCTTCATGTCAGTCGGCCCGGATGGCGAGGATGGGATCGAGCCGCGATGCGCGGCCGGCCGGGTAGGCGCCGGCCACGATGCCGACGCCGGCGCCGATGCTCACGGCGAGCACGATGGACCACGGGGCCACCGCCGCCGGGAGCGGCGAGACGACGGCCACGAGCTTGGCCAGGCCGATGCCAAGGCCCACGCCCAGCATCGCGCCGAAGGCGCTGAGCGTGGCGCTCTCGACGAGGAACTGCGACAGGATGTCCCGGCGCCTCGCGCCCAGCGACTTGCGAATGCCGATCTCACGCGTCCGCTCGGCGACCGCCACGAGCATGATGTTCATGATCACGATGGCGCCGACCACGAGTCCGATGGCCGGGAGCACGATGCCGGCGAGCACGAGGTACTTCTTGATCGTCTCCCACTGCGAGAGCGCGGAGGCCGAGCTCTCCATCACGAAGTCGTCCGGCTGGGCCGGGTGGAGCTGGTGGCGCCGCCGCATCACCTCGCGCACGACCTCCTCGAGCGGCCCGAACGCCGCTGGCGTGGGCGACTGCACCACGACGCCGTAGAGGTTCTGCCGCGCACCGGTGAGGCGGGACATCTCGGAGTGGAAGGGCGCGATGACCTGGCGGTCGAGGTTCAGCCCGAAGACGGTGCCCTGGTGCGTCAGCACGCCGATCACCTGGAACGGGAAGCGCCCCACCTTCAGCGTGCGTCCGATCGGATCGAGGTTCGGGAAGTACTGCTCGGCCAGGGCGTCGCCGATGACGATCACGTTGGACCCGAGCGCGTCCTCCTGCTCGTTGAATTCACGCCCCTGCACCACGCGCAGATCCTTGATCACGAAGTACTGGGGCGTGGCCGCCTCGGCGAGCACCTGGGCGCCGCCGTTGGCGTACTCCGAGCTGACGTTCATCCAGCGCACGTCGTGCATGGCCCAGCGTGCGTCGTCCGGCAGCGCCGCCTTCACCGCCATCGCATCGTCGATCGTGATCTTCGGGCGCCGCTGCCACTCCTTCCATTCCTCGTCGGTCACGTTGCCGGTCTGGATGTCGGGAAACGGGCGGAGATTGAACGTGTTGATCCCCAGGAACTTCCCGGCGAAGTCCTGTTCGACGTACACGCTCATGCCCTGCACGATCGAGACGACGGCAATGAGGAAGGTCACGCTGATCATGACGCCGAGCAGCGTGAAGAAGCTCTTCAGTTTCTGGACTCGGATCTGGGCGATGGCCAGACGGATGGATTCAAGGAATTGCACGACGCCCCGCGGCTGGGTGGAAATCGATGATTCCCCTACGGCCGCGGGGCTGCCCGGGTGTCAAATCCGGCGCCGGGCCGCCCCGGCCCGGCGCCCGTTACGGCATGCGCATCTGGCCGCCGCCGGCGATGATGAGGAACTCGTCGCGTCGATTCCGGGACCAGCAGGATTCCCGGTGTTGGGTGCACACGGGCCGCCGGGCCCCGTTGTCCACGATGTCGATGCGAGTGACGGCGATACCGCGAGCCACGAGGTAGCTCCGGGCCTGTTCGGCCCGGAACCGGCCCAGCAGGCGGTTGTACGCCCCAGTTTCGCGTTCATCGACGTTCCCCTCGACCCGCAGGCGGACATCGGGGTTGGCCTTCAGCACCCGCAACTTCTCGTCGAGGGCGGTCTGGTCGCCGGCGCTGAGCGTGAACTGGTTCTGGCCGAAGAAGACCCTGGTTTCGAGCACCGTTCGTGCGCGCGCCGTCTCGACGGCCCGGGTGGCGGTGTTGACCGAGTCCTCATGCGCGCGCACCGCGGCCGCGGCCAC
>DASVWS010000128.1:0-25714 GCA_036393095.1 Gemmatimonadaceae bacterium
GCCGCGTCCCGCGTGGTGAGATACGTGATCTCGGTTTCGCCGAACACCTGGATCCGGTGGCCCGGGAACCGCTCGGTGTACCCGGCGAGCACGAGCCCGGGGCTCGAGATGTTGGGGCTCGTGATCTCGCGCTCCAGGGAGCCGGTGCCGTCCACGTGCGCCAGCTTGAGCGTGTCGCGCATGCGCTCCAGGAGGCGGCCGGCGGTGAGCGGCTGCTTGTTCACGCGCCCGCCGTCCGCCGGGCCAGCCGCTTGCGCCGCTGCGTCTCCACCTGCGCCGCGAGACGGTCGAGCGCCTCGCCAAGCGCCACGCCGGTGTAGCGCATGCTGGCCGCCGCGACGAGCGGCTTTCGCCGCGGGGCGTGCAGCAGAATCTCGACGCGCTTCGTGGGCCCGTCGTCCTCGAAGCGGATCACGGCGTCCACCGGACGGCCGAGCCGCTCGGCGAGCCGGGTGACGCCGATGCGCGCCCGGCGGCGCATGCGATCGGACATCGGCGCGTGGTGCGCATGAAAGATCACTTCCATCCGGCAGAACCCTCCGCGCCCAGCACACGGGCGAGATGCCGTTCCGTCTGGTCGGCGGCCCGGTCCCAGGTGAAGGTTTCGGCGAACCGGCGGGCCTGCGCGCCCAGGCGCTCGACCAGCCCGGCGTCGCCCGCCAGGCGATCCATCACCTCGGCCATCGCGCGCGTGTCGCCGTGGGGCACCAGGTACCCCGTCTCGCCGTGCCGCACCGACTCGCGGATTCCCGGTGAATTGGATGCGACCACCGGCGTCGCGCAGGCCGCGGCTTCGAGATTCGTGATCCCCCACCCCTCCTTCGGCGACGCGAACGCCAACCCCCACGACCGGCGCAGCAGCGCCAGCTTCTCCTGCTCGTTGATACGCCCAAGAAACCGCACCCGCGTACCGAGGTCAAGCGACGCGGCAAGTCGTTCGAGCCTGGGACGATAGTCGCCGGCCCCGGCAATCTCCAGAACCGCCTCGCGGTGCTGCATCGCGGCAAACGCGCGGATGACGAGATGCACGCCCTTGTAATGCTTGAGCCGCCCGAGGTACGCGAACGTCGGCACGGCGGCGCGCGCGCCCGCGGCGGGCGTGTACGACACCGTGTCGATGCCGGGATAGATGACCTCGATGTGCGCGCGCGGAATGCCGCGA
The DNA here is from genome assembly GCA_036393095.1 of Gemmatimonadaceae bacterium. Lineage (GTDB taxonomy): Bacteria > Gemmatimonadota > Gemmatimonadetes > Gemmatimonadales > Gemmatimonadaceae > JAGWRI01. The sequence continues at coordinate 1,163 of DASVWS010000128.1, forward strand.
TGCACCAGATCGTCCGCCGTGCTCTGGCTGATCGCCTCGAACGGTGTCCCATGGTACACCCGCCCCAGCGGCCGCTCGGCGAGCCACACCGCGGCCGCCAGCGGCGCCGCGAACTCCTGGAACGCCGTGGCGCCGAACAGGTGCGGCACGAGCGTCATCACGCGCGGCGCGCCCCATCGCGGCGTGTAGAGCGGAATCTTGTTCACGTCCTCGACCAGGACGTCGAAGGTCCCGGCCAGCAAGCGGGCGTAGTACCGGCGGGCGAAGAAGGGGAACGAATGCCGCGTGCCGACGCGGTGGACCTCGATCCCGTCGAGCGTGGCGCGCGGAGGACAGCCGGGCCAGCCGCCGCAGAGCAGCGTGACGTGGTGCCCGCGCGCGGCCAGCCGGCCGAAGATCTCGTGCAGGTGAATCTCGGCGCCCCCGGCCAGCGGATTCTCGCGATCCTGCCAGTTGACGACGAGGATGCGCATCAGAGCCGCCCCATGCGCCTGGCCAACGCATCGAGCACGCCGTTCACGAAGCGTGCGCTCTGCTCGCTCCCGTACCGCTCGGCGAGCCGCAGCGCCTCATGGATCACGACGCGCGCCGGCGTCTCGCCGCGCCGCAGCTCGGCCGCCGCGACGCGCAGCACGCTGCGCTCGATGACCCCCAGCCGTTCCAGCCGCCAGTTCGTGGTCACGTCCGCCAGTTCGCGATCGATCTCGCTCCCGTGCTGTTCCATCTCGCGCACGAGCAGGCCGGCGAGGCGCCGCTCTTCGGGGTCGATGCCGAGGTCGTCCCAGATGGTGGTCGCCACGCGCTCGAGGTCGGGCGCGCCGCGCAGGTCCCACGCGTACAGCGCCTGAAGGGCCCGGGCGCGGGCCCGGGTCTCAACCCTCATGCGATGCGTCCAACCGGTCGAAGAGGTCCGCCATTTCGAGGGCGGCGAGGGCGGCGTCCCACCCCTTGTTGCCGTGGTCCCCGCCGGCGCGGGCTTCCGCCTGCTCCATCGTGTCGCAGGTGAGCAGGCCGAACCCCACCGGCACCTCGAACTCGGCGGCGGCAATGGCGAGCCCCCGCGCGGCCTCGCCGGCCACGTAGTCGAAGTGCGGCGTCTCGCCGCGGATCACCGCGCCCACGGCGACGACGGCATCGTACCGCTCGGTGTCCATGAGGCGCCGCGCGGCGCCCGGCAGCTCCCACGCTCCCGGCACCCACACGATGTCGATGTCGCTCGCCGCCACGCCGTGGCGCACGAGCGCGTCCGTCGCCCCGTCCGCCAGCTTGCTCGTGATCGCGTTGTTGAACCGGCTCGCCACGACCGCCACCCGCCGGCCCCGGCCCGAAGGCTCTCCAGAGAAGTCTGCCATTCAGGAAACGAGCAGGTGGCCGAGCTTCTCGCGCTTCGCCTTCATGTAGCCGGCGTTCTCTTCCTGCGCCGGCTGGACAATGGGCACGCGCTCTTCGATCCGCAGTCCGTAGCCCTCGAGCCCCACCATCTTGCGCGGATTGTTGGTGAGCGGGCGGATGGACTTGAGCCCGATGTCGAGCAGGATCTGCGCGCCGATGCCGTAGTTCCGGAGGTCGGGCTTGAAGCCGAGCCGCTCGTTGGCCTCCACGGTGTCGATGCCGGTGTCCTGCAGCTCGTAGGCCTTGAGCTTGTTGAGCAGTCCGATCCCCCGCCCTTCCTGGTCCAGGTACACGATCACCCCGCGGCCTTCCTCGGCGATCATCTGCATCGCCGTGTCGAGCTGCCATCCACAGTCGCAGCGCTTCGAGTGGAAGACGTCGCCGGTGAGGCACTTGGAGTGCATGCGCACGAGGACCTTCTCGCCCTCCGACACATCGCCATAGACGAGCGCCACGTGCTCGTGCGGGTCCACGTCGTTCCGGTACCCCAGGATCTGCCAGGTGCCGTGTTCGGTGGGAAGCCGCGCTTCCGCCACGCGGTGCACGAGGCGTTCGTTCTTGAGGCGGTGGGCCACGAGCTGCGCCACGGTGATGAACGTGAGCCCGTGCCGCTCAGCGAACTTCTCGAGGCTGCCGCGGCGGGCCGCGCTGCCGTCCTCGTTCAGGATTTCACAGATCACGCCCGCCGGATACAGGCCGGCGAGCCGCGCGAGGTCGACGGCCGCCTCAGTGTGGCCCACGCGCTGGAGCACGCCGCCCTCGCGCGCACGCAGCGGGAACACGTGTCCGCCGTGCCGCAGGTCGGACGGCGAGCTGGCGGGGTCGACCGCGACGCGAATCGTGGTCGCCCGATCCTGCGCGCTGATGCCCGTGGTCACACCGAACCGCGGAACGGCGTCGACGCTCACGGTATACGCCGTTCGGTATTCGTCGGGATTGGTCTCGCTCATCGGCGCCAGGTCGAGCTGCGCCACCCGCTCCGGCGTCAGCGCCAGGCAGACGAGCCCCCCGGCCTGCCGGATCATGAAGTTGATCTGATGGGCGGTGACGAGCTGCGCGGCGCAGATCAGATCGCCCTCGTTCTCGCGATCCTCGTCGTCGGCCACGATGACGAGCTTGCCCGCCTTGATGTCGGCAATCGCCTGGTCTACGGATCCGAAAGTCATATCACTCGCGTCCGGTAGGACGTCATTAGTCGTTGGACGTACTTCCCGATCACGTCCGCCTCTACCTGAACCTCGTCGCCCTCGTGCAGCGCGCCAAGGGTGGTGTGGCGAATCGTGTATTCGATCAGGGACAGCTGGACCGCATCGGGGGCCGGCAGCGCGTTCACCGTGAGGCTCACGCCGTCCACGGTCACCGATCCATGCGGCACCATAAGTTCCGCCAGGTCGGACGGCAGAGCAAGGTCGATCAGCCGGGCGTCGCCCCGCTGCTCCACGGCCGTCACGCGCGCCACGCCATCCACGTGGCCGAGCACCAGGTGGCCCCCGAGGCGGTCGCCGGTTCGCAGTGCGCGCTCCAGGTTGACGCGGCGCCCCTCGCTCCACGACCCCATCGTCGTGCGGTCGAGCGTCGTCGTGACGGCGGCGACGGTGCACCAGCCGGGCCCGTGCTCGCGCACGGTCAGACAGGCCCCGTTCACGGCGATGCTCTCGCCGTCGGCGAGGTCGTCGTAGCGACAGGCGATCCGGAACTCGCGTCCCGCCGCCGTCTCCGCCACGCGTTCGATGGTGCCGACGCTGTCAACCAGCCCGCTGAACACTAGGGCGCTCCCAGCGCATAGGTCGTCACGACGTCATCACCCAGGGCGCGGCGCTCCACCACCCGCAGCCGCTCCAGACGCGCGACGTCGGCCGGCGGCGCGAACGCGAACGCATTGAGGGCGCCCTCGCCCAGAACCACCGGCGCCTGAAAGATAATCAGACGATCCACCAGGGCGTCGCGCAGGAAGCTGCCCGCCAGCCGGGCACCGCCCTCCACCAGCAGGGCCCGGAGACCGCGGCCCGCCAGCGCCTCCAGAGCCTCGCGCAGCCCCGCGGCCACCACGACCTCCACCCCCGACCGCTCGAGGTCGGCGGCGCGCACCCGGTTCCGCTCCCGCGCCACCACCAGCACCGGCGCCACCCGCGCCGTGCGGGCCAGGTACGAATCGGGAGGCGTGCGCAGCGCCGAGTCGAAGACGACGCGCGTGAGGGGCAGCCGCGGCTTTTCCCAGTGGCGCACGGTGAGCTCCGGATCGTCGGCGAGCACCGTCCCCACACCGACGGCGATCGCGTCGTGGCCCGCGCGCAGGCGGTGCACTTCGGTGCGCGATTCGGGGCCGGTGAGGTGCGTGGTGGTGCTCCGGTCGGCTGCGGCAATGGCCCCGTCGATCGAGACCGCCATCTTGAGTGTCACGAACGGGCGATCGGGATGCGCGAAGCGGTGAAAGAAGGGAGCGTTCAACTCGCGCGCCGCGGCCTCTTCCACGCCGAACTCGACCTCCACCCCGCCGGCGCGGAGGCGATCGGCGCCGCCGGAGGCTTCGGGATTCGGGTCGGCCGCGGCAATCACCACCCGCGTCACGCCTGCCGCCGCGATCGCGTCGGCACAGGGCGGCGTCTTGCCGTGGTGGGCGCAGGGTTCGAGCGTCACGTACAGCGTCGCGCCGCGCGCCCGTTCGCCGGCCGCCCGCAGCGCCGCCACCTCGGCGTGCTCCGCTCCAAACCGGGCGTGAAATCCCTCGCCCACGATCACCCCGTCGCGGACGAGGACGGCGCCGACCATCGGGTTCGGCGCCGTCTTTCCCCAGCCCTCGCGGGCCAGGTCCAGGGCCCGGCGCATGAACGCCGGGCCGTCGCGGTCAGTCACTCGCTACCATGCGAAGCGAAGCCCCACGGAGCCATACAGGCGCGACGCGTTCGCATCCTTGTTGGCGAAGGAGTTGTACGTGGCGACCGAGCCGCCCGACGCCTGCCCCACTTCGCCCACGAGCTTCACGATCGGAAGGTTGAGCGAGAGGTCGACGAACATGTTGGTGCGGGTCATGTCCTGCGACATCGACACCTGCGCCGACTGCTGTCCCAACGCGCTTCCCTGCACGGATGCGCTGGTGCTGTACTTGTCCTGGCCGACGCCGGCGGCGAGACCGAACACGATGAAGTGCTTGCTGGCCACGAGGCGCCATGCCGTCGTGCCCACCTGCATGTTCGACACGTTGATGGCGGCGCCGCTCGAGCTTCCGTCGAGCGTCACGGTCGGCAGGTCGCGCTTGAGATACGTGAGGGCCACGCCCGGCACCATGATCGATTCCTTCAGGATCCCGAGGCGCGCCCCATACCCGAACTTGAGCGAGCCGTTCGGCGTCTTCACGCTCAGGCTGTTCTGGTTGACGTCGGGGATGTACGACACGTTCACGAGGAAATCCAGCCCGAGCACGTTGGTCACGCCCAGCGGCATGCCGTTCCACAGCCCGAACGCCGCGTCCACGACGGGCATCGGCAGCGGCTGATTGGTCTTCGTTGGCAGCGTCTGCGCCGGCGAGGCGCCGGTGGTCCGCGTGTTGAACTGGTCCACCTGCGGAAGCGTGCCGTCCACGATGTTGGCGCGAATGCCGATGGAGAAGTGGCCGAGGCCGCCCAGAATCCCGCCCTGCCCGAGCGTCGCGTTGCCGCCGGCGATCGCCGTGCCGAGCTGCGGCGCCATGTACTGGAACACGTCGACCGCCTGCTGGCAGGCGTCCTGCGTCACCTGCGCCGTGCTCCCGACGGACCCGCCGGGACAGGACGGCGACTGCGCCAGGGCCGCCGATGCCGTCAGCAGCAGTGCGCCGACCGCACCGAACATGCCTCGTACCTTCATAACTCCTCCGCGTGGTAAATGTTCGGGCGACCCGAGCCCCGAACCACGCGGCCCACGGTCCACCCCTCGCATCCGGAAGCGGCGACCGAGGCCATGACAGCCTCGGCGTCGGAAGGCGCGACGACCACGATCATGCCGATCCCCATATTGAACGATCGGTACATGTCGGCCGTCGGCACGCCCCCAGCCCGCTGCAATTGGACGAACAAGTTCGGCACGCGCCACGCCCGCGCGTCGAAGTCCGCGTCCAGTGTGTCGGGCATCACTCTTCCCACATTACCGGGGAGTCCGCCCCCGGTGATGTGCGCCATCGCATGGATCCGGCCCAGCACCGGCTGCAGCATCCGCAGATACGATCGATGCACGCGGAGCAGCACGTCGGCGACCGTGCCCGCTTCACCGGGGAATGGATCGCTCACGCGCAGCCGCATCCGCTCGGCGACGATGCGACGGGCCAGCGAATAGCCGTTGGTATGCAGGCCGCTGCTGGCGAGCCCGAGCAGCACGTCGCCTTCCCGCACGCGGTCGGCGCCGAGGATCGCGTCCTCTTCCACGCAGCCGACGATGAACCCGGCCAGATCGAAATCCGGCGGCGTGTACAGCCCCGGCATCTCCGCCGTCTCTCCGCCCACCAGCGCGCATCCGTTGTCGCGGCAGCCGGCGGCCACGCCGCCCACGATCGCCTCCACGACCGCGGGCACCAGCACGCCGAACGCCACGTAGTCGAGGAAGAACAGCGGCAGCGCGCCCTGCACGAGGATGTCGTTCACGCAGTGGTTGACGAGGTCGTGTCCCACGGTGTCGTAGCGTCCCGACTCGACGGCGACCTTGATCTTGGTTCCCACGCCGTCGGCGCTCGACACGAGCACCGGCTGCCGGACGCTCGCCGGCAGCCGGAACATGCCGCCGAAGCCCCCGAACTTTCCGCGCGCCCCGGCGGTGAACGTGGATTCGACGAGGCGCTTGATGCGGTCCTTGGCCTCGTCCGCGGCGTCGATGTCCACGCCGGACGAGCGGTAGTCGAGCGGCGTGCCGGTCATCGGAGCATCTCCGATTCGAACGACACCAGCCGGTGGAATTCCCGCACGCGGCGGTCCACGTCGCTTGGCGCGATCTCGAGCAGGCGGTCCACCGAGAACTTCTCGACGGCGAACGATCCCATCGCGCTGCCGTAGATGACGGCGCGCCGAAGGCTGTCTTCCGAGACGTCGCCCGTGTGCGCGACATAGCCCATGAACCCGCCGGCGAACGAGTCGCCGGCGCCGGTGGGATCGAACACTTCCTCGAGCGGATACGCGGGCGCGAAGAACACGGACGCGGGGGTGAACATGAAGGCGCCGTGCTCCCCCTTCTTGATGATGACGAGCTTCGGCCCCCGGTCCATGATCCATCGGGCCGCCTTCACCAGGTTGAATTGCTCGGTGAGCTGGCGGGCCTCGCCGTCGTTCAGCGTGATGGCGTCCACGCGCTGGAGAAGCGTCAGCAGCTCGGGGCGGCGGCTCTCGATCCAGAAGTTCATCGTGTCGCACGCCACGAGCCGGGGCTCGCGCACCTGATCGAGCACGTCGAGCTGGAGGCGCGGATCGATGTTGCCCAGGAAGACGAACGGCGTGTCCCGGAACTGCTCGGGGATGCGCGGGCGAAAATTGGAGAAGACGCCGAGGTGCGTCTCGAGCGTCTCCGCCACGTTGAGGTCGTGCCGGTAGCGCCCGCGCCAGCGAAACGACGGCCCGTCGGCCGCCTCGACGCCGGCGAAGTCGACGCCGCGCCGGATGAGCGGCTCCAGCTGGTCCATCGGATAATCGTTGCCCACCACGCCCACCACGCGCACCTGGGCGAGGTGGCTGGCCGACGCCGAGAAGAAGTTGGCCGATCCGCCGATCACGTTGTCCGCCTTGCCGAACGGCGTCTCGACGGAATCGAGGGCCACCGAGCCGACCACGAGCACCGCGTGCTTCACATGCGCTCCGGAGCTGAGATGCCGAGTAGGGTGAGTCCGTTGTGCAGCGTGATCTGCGACGCGCGGGCGAGCACGAGCCGCGCGTTCATGACCGGCGCCGGTTCGTTCAGCACGTGGGCCGTGTGGTACCACAGGTGCACCTTGCCGGCGAGATCGTGCAGGTAGTTAGCCACGCGGTGCGGCTCGAGGGCAGCCGCGGCCCCCGCGACGAGCGCCGGATAGTCCAGCAGCGCCTTGATGAGCTCCGCCTCCTCGGGGCGCGCCAGCTGCGCGAAGTCCACGCCCTCGCCCGTGACCGACGCCGGATCGATCTCGCCGACGCGAAAGATTCCCGACATCCGCGCGTGCGCCATCTGGATGTAGTAGACCGGGTTCTCCTCCGACTGGGACCGCGCGAGATCGACGTCGAACTGGAGCTGCGAATCGCCCTTGCGCATGAGGAAGAAGTAGCGCACCGCGTCGCGTCCGACCTCGTCGACGAGATCGCGCACGGTCACGTAGCTGCCGGCGCGCTTGGAGATCTTCACCTCCTCGCCGCCCTTCATCACGGTCACCATCTGGTGCAGCACGTACTCGGGGTAGCCGTCGGGGATGCCGATGTCGAGCGCCTGCAGCCCGATGCGGACCCGGGTGACGGTGCTGTGGTGGTCCGAGCCCTGGACGTTGATCGCGCGGTGGAACCCGCGCTCCCATTTCGTGACGTGGTAGGCGACGTCGGGCACGAAGTAGGTGGGCTCGCCCCCCTTCTCGGCGCTGCGGCGCATCACGCGATCCTTGTCGTCGCCGAAGTCAGTGGTCTTGAGCCAAAGCGCGCCGTCCTTCTCGTACGTGTGGCCCGCCGCCACGAGGCGCGCGATCGTCTCCTCCACCTTCCCCTCGGCGTACAGCGACGACTCCAGGAAGTACACGTCGAACTTCACCCCGAACGCCTGCAGGTCGCGATCCTGCTCCTTGCGCAGTTCCTGCACGGCGAACCGGCGCACGGCGTCCAGATCGGCGCCCTCCGGATCGCCCGCGTGGACGTCCACGTAGCGCTGGGCGATCTCGCGGATGTACTCGCCGTGATAGCCGCCTTCGGGAATCTCCACGGCGCGTCCGCGTCCCTGCGCGATGCGCGTCTGAACGCTGACCGCCAGGTTCATGATCTGCGCGCCGGCGTCGTTGTAGTAGAACTCGCGGGTGACCTTCCACCCGGTGGCTTCGAGGAGCGACGAGATGGCGTCGCCGAGCGCGGCCTGGCGTCCGTGGCCCACGTGCAGCGGACCGGTGGGATTGGCGGAGACAAACTCCACGTTGACCGGCTGGCCGCCGGCCGACAGATCGCGGCCATAGGCGCGCCCGGCGCGCACCAGGGCCAGCAGCCCGTGGGCGAGCGTGCCCGTGGCGACGCGGAAGTTGATGAACCCCGGCCCCGCGATCTCCGCGGAACGCACGCCGGCGCGCGCGAGGTCCATAGTGTCGATGACCTGCTGCGCCAATTCGCGCGGCTTCCTGCCCAGCCGCTTGGCGAGCGTCATGGCCAGGTTCGTGGCCCAGTCGCCGAACGCAGGATCGCGCGGACGTTCCAGAAGGGGCGTCACATCCTCGGGCGCGCCCAGAGCCCGCGCCGCCCGCGTGAGCTCGGCGCGCAGGAGTTCGTCAGCAGCCATCAATCGCTTTTCTTGGGTGTGTGCTTCGCGGCACCCGACGCAGCGCCGCTGCCCGCCTTCGCATCCGTTCCGCCCGACGGCGCCGTCTTTCCGGCATCGCTTCCGGAGCCGGCGCTCTTCGCGGCGTCCCCGGCCGACTTCGCGCCCTCGGCTCCCGCCGGCGGCGCTTTGGCGTCCCCGCGGGTGGCATGCGCGTTCTTCCCGTAGTCGGTGAGGTAGAAGCCCGAGCCCTTGAACAGGAGCCCCGCGCCGGCCGAAAGCTGCCGGACGCCCACGGCGCCGCACTGCGGACACGGGACTTCCGGCTGGGAGGCACTGATCGTCCGGAAGAACTTTTCGAAGTCGTGGCCGTTGGCGCAGCGGTACTCGTAAGTAGGCATTTCGTGGGAACTTAAGACAGCGAAAGCTACCCGCCGCGTCGGGGTCGTTCAAGGGCGCGACCCGCGCGCTCACGCGGGTCGATACTCACCCCAACGGCGCCGCAACGCATCCGAAATCTCGCCCACCGACACGCGGACCCGAACCGCGTCGATGATGGCCGGCATCAGCGGCGCACGAGCGGCGATCGGCGCCCCGTCCGCGTATCCGGCGGCGGCCGCATCCAGCGCTTCCAGCGCGTGGCGCACGGCGGCTGCATCCCGGCCGGCCTTCGCCGCGGCGAGCCGCGCCACCTGTGCGCGCTCCAACTCGGTGTAGTCGGGCGTCGGAATGACCGGCGGCGCCTCCTGGTCGGCGAAGCGGTTCACGCCGACCACGACCGTGTCCCCGCGCTCGACGCTCAGTTGATACTCGTACGCGCTGCGCGCGATCTCCTCCTGGAAGAAGCGGCCCTCGATGGCCCGCGCCGCGCCGCCGAGCTCGTCGACCCGCGCCAGCAGCTTGGTCGCCGCCCGCTCGAGCTCGTCGGTCAGCCGCTCCACGTGATAGCTGCCGGCCAGCGGGTCGGCGGTGATCGCGGCGCCGGACTCGTAGCCGATCACCTGCTGCGTGCGCAGGGCGAGCGTGGCAGCCTGTTCCGTGGGGAGCGCCAGCGCCTCGTCGTAGCCGTTCGTGTGCAGCGACTGCGTGCCGCCGAGCACGGCGGCCAGCGCCTGCACGGCCACACGCACCACGTTGTTGAGCGGCTGCTGCGCCTGGAGCGTCACGCCCCCGGTCTGTGTGTGGAACCGCAGGCGGGCGCTGCGGTCGTCGGCGCCGAACCGCGCACGCATGAGCCGCGCGTACATGCGGCGCGCCGCCCGGAACTTCGCGACCTCCTCGAACAGGTCGTTGTGGGCGGCGAAGAAGAACGACAGGCGCGGCGCGAACGCGTTCACGTCCAGCCCCGCGGCCACGGCGCGGTTCACGTACTCCACGCCATTGGCGAAGGTGAAGGCCAGCTCCTGCACTGCCGTGGCCCCCGCCTCGCGCATGTGGTAGCCCGAGATCGAGATCGGATTCCAGCTCGGCACCTCGGCGGCGCAGAAACGGAACACCTCGGCGATCAGCGCCAGCGACGGCTCCGGCGGGAAGATGTACGTGCCGCGGGCGACGTACTCCTTGAGAATGTCGTTCTGGATCGTGCCGCTCAGCCGGTCGCGCGCGATGCCCCGCTCCTCGGCGACCACGATGTACATCGCGAGCAGCGTGCTGGCCGTCGCGTTGATGGTCATCGACGTGGACACGCGATCGAGCGGCAGCTCGGCGAGCAGCGCGTGCATGTCGTCCACCGTGTCGATGGCCACGCCCACGCGGCCGACTTCTCCCAGTGCGCGCGGCGAGTCCGAGTCGATCCCCATCTGCGTCGGCAGGTCGAAGGCCACGGACAGCCCCGTCTGTCCGGCGTCGAGGAGCATGCGGAAGCGGGCGTTCGTTTCGGCCGCCGTGCCGAAGCCCGCGTACTGCCGCATCGTCCAGAGCCGCCCGCGATACATATCGGGCTGGACGCCGCGCGTGAACGGAAAGCGCCCCGGATCGCCGAGATCGGCGGCATAATCCACCGGCGCGTCGGATGGGCGAACGACCGCGGGGACCGGGATCCCGGCGGGAGACGTCTTCGATTCAGAGGACATGGGATCGAGGAGGAACGATGCGCAATGACGGCGAGGGCGCACGGCGCGCGCCGTCGTGCCGTCCGGACGGGCGCGCGCGCGGCGTCACGCGGTCGCCAACGCTCCGTGCAGCGTCCGCTCGGCCAGCTCCACGTCGTCGCGGCTGCCGATGTACAACGGCGTCCGCTGGTGCAGCTCGGTGGGCTGCACGTCGAGTACGCGCTGCGTGCCGTCGCTCGCGCGGCCACCAGCCTGTTCGACGATGAACGCAAGCGGATTGGCTTCGTAGAGCAGCCGCAGCTTGCCGTCGGGCGACTTCCGGTTGCGGGGATACGCGAAGATCCCGCCGCCCAGCAGATTGCGATGGAAGTCGGCGACGAGCGAACCCACGTAGCGGATGCTCATCGGCTTGCGGCCGTCCTCGAGCCCGCGGTAGCGGCGCATGAGCAGGCGCACCTCGTCGCTCCAGAGCTGCTGGTACGAGTCGTTCACCGACAGGTAGCGCCCCGTGGCCGGGATCTGGATGTTCGGATGGGACAGGAGAAACTCGCCGATGGACGGATCGAGGGTGAAGCCGTGCGCGCCCTGGCCGGTGGTGTACACGAGCATCGTGCTCGACCCGTAGATCACGTAGCCCGCGGCGACCTGGCGGCGCCCCGGCTGCAGCATGTCTTCCATGACGCCATCGCGCCCGCGCGTGATCTTCGGAACCACGGAGAAGATGGTGCCCACCGGCACGTTCACGTCGATGTTCGACGACCCGTCCAGCGGATCGAACAACAGCGCGTACTTGCCGGTCTTGAACTCGGGCGGGATCGGAACGATTCCCTCCTCCTCCTCCGACGCCATGGCGCAGATGCGCCCCGTGTGGTCCATCGCCTTGATGATCGTTTCGTTGGCGAAGACGTCGAGCTTCTGCTGGATCTCGCCCTGGACGTTCTCGTGGTTGGCCGAACCGAGGATATCCACCAGCCCCGCGCTGCGCACCTTGTTCGTGATCATCTTGGCGGCGAGCGCGAGGTCGTACAGGATGTTCGACAGGTCCCCGCTGGCGTCGGGGTGCAGCCGCTCCTGTTCGATGATGAAGCGCTCGATCGTGACGACGGATGTCGACGTGTGATTGACCACGGTGGTCCTCATTGGGGAGGAGATGGGGAAAGTGGACGAGGAGCCCAGCGGGGGCAAGGCCGCGTGCGCTACGCGTGCGCGGGCGGCCGCACGTGGTCGAAGATGAGTTCGGTTTCGATGTGCCCGACCTCCGGCCGGGAGAGGAAACGGTCGAGGGCCATGTCGCGCAGGTGCTGCGCGTCGCGCGCCACCACGTGCACGAGGAAATCGATCTCGCCGCTGACGTGGTAGACATCCACCACTTCGGGAATCGTGACCACGTAGTCGCGGAACGCCTCGAAGTTCTGGCGCGAGTGCTGCGGAATCCTCACGGCGATCATGGCTTCGATCCCGTAGCCGAGCACGGCCGGATTGACCTCGGCGTGAAAGCCGCGGATCGCGCCGCTAAGGGCGAGCCGCCGGACGCGCTCGTGGCAGCTCGACGGCGCCAGCCCGACGCGGGCGGCCAGCTCCTTGTTGGAGAGCCGTGCATTGTTCGCGAGAGCGGCCAGGATTTCGCGATCCGTTTGGTCGATGGGTCGATTTTCCATCGTTGTTCCGAAAAACGTTCGTTGGACAGATGCATTCACCGAACACTATTCTATACTCATGGCATCCACCGAGGCAACCTCCATGAGACCAGTCAGCATCGAAACGGCCGGCGTGCACGCCGGCCGAGAAGATTTTCGCCAACTGGGGGTCCATGCGGCCCCGCTGGACCTGTCGACCACCTACCCGATCGGCGAGCTGTCGGACGCGATCCGCGACATGGACGCGATGGCCATCGGCGGGCGGCCGGACACCAACGCCATCTACTCCCGCTTGGCCAACCACACGGTCGACCGCTTCGAGCGCGCGCTGGCCGAGCTGGAGTCCGCCGACGATTCGGTCGCCTTCGCGTCGGGGATGGCGGCGGTGACGGCCGCGCTCCTCGTCGCCCGGCAGCGCGGATCGCACGTCGTCGCCGTGCGCCCCCTCTACGGCGGCACGGACCACCTGCTCGAATCGCGCCTCCTCGGACTGGACGTGACGTGGGCGTCGGCGGAGGGAGTGGCCGACGCCATCCGGCCGGAGAGCGCGCTCGTGATCATCGAGAGTCCCGCAAATCCGACGCTCGCCCTCGTCGACATCGCCGACGTCGCGCGGCAGGCCGGCCGGGTGCCGGTGCTCGTCGATTCGACGTTCGCCACGCCGGTGCTGCAGCGCCCCCTCGAGCTGGGCGCGACGCTCTCGCTGCATAGCGGCACGAAGTACCTCGGCGGCCACGGCGACGTGATGGCCGGCGTGATCGCGGCCAACGACGACTGGTGCCGCGCGCTGCGGCAGGTGCGCATCCTCACCGGCGCGGTGCTCCACCCGATGGGCGCCTACATGCTGCATCGCGGCCTGCAAACGCTGGCCGTCCGCGTGAAGACGTCGCAGGCGGGCGCGATCGCCATCGCGCAGCGGCTCGCGGCCAGCCCGGCTGTCGAGCGCGTCTACTTCCCCGGCCTCCCGGGCGCGGATCCACAGGGGTTGATCGGGCGGCAGATGAGCGGCCCCGGCGCGATGATCAGCTTCGACGTCGTGGGCGGGTTCGAAGCGGCGGCGACCGTGCTTCGCGAAGTGCGGCTCCTCACGCCGGCGGTGAGCCTCGGCTCGGCCGATTCACTCATTCAGCATCCGGCCGGACTCACGCACCGCGTGATCGGCGAAGCCGCCCGGCACGCGGAGGGGCTGAATCCCGGGATGCTGCGTCTCAGCATCGGCCTCGAGTCGCCCGACGACATCTGGGCCGACCTCAACCGGGCGCTCACCGTCGCCACGGCGCCGGCGAAGCCGCAGGCGGAGTTGGCGACGATCTGAGCGGCACGTCCCACGCATCGCCGTCCGCCTCGACGCGCAGCGAACGGCCGTCGAGCCGGACGACGACGCTTCCCAGGCGGTCGGTGCGCAACAGCTGCGCGCCGGCCGCCGCGAAGCGCTCCAACAGCGGGGAGGCGGCTGCTGCGTCCGGCCGCCGCGCGTCCACGGGCACCAACACGATGCGGGGAGACACCGCGGCGGCCAGCGCCGGCAGTGCCCCGGCGTCGCGGGCGCGTCCGTCGATCGCCACGACGTCGGCGGCGAGTGCGTCGCCGTCGTTCGCGAGTAGCCACTGCAGCTCGGCACGGCCGGGGTTGCCCAGCAGCAGGATGCGCACCTCGCCCACGCGAACGCGAATGATCGCGCTGCCGCGGTTCGCGGACGGCGCGTGGAGACGTGGCGTCGAATCGCGCCCCGGGAACGTGAGCGTCACTTCGTCCGCCACGAGCGAGTCCCCGGGGAGCGCCCGGTGCCAGCCGGCGCCATTGGCGCGCGCGGCGAGCAGCGCGTCGCGATAGGGATCGCCGCCGGCGGCAGGCGCGGCGTCGTAGAAAGTGCCCGGCTTGAGCGCCTGCAGCACGCTCGCCGCGCCGCCCGCGCGATCGGCGGCCGCGCCGGTGAGGACGAACGCCGCGACGCGGCCGCCGCGATGCGCCACGTACGGCACGACGGCGCTGCGGCCGGCGTCTCCGCCGCGCCAGCGCGCGCCGGCGTCAACGACCACCCAGCGTCCGCGCGCGGTCCGCAGGGCGAGCGCCTCGCCCTGCCCCACGTCGATCATGTGCAGCTCGGTCGTTCCGCTGCCCGCCGGCGCCGCCGGCTCCCATGCCAGCAGCGCCAGCGCCGCCGCCCCGGCGACGACCGCCCGCCCGGGGAACCGGCTTACGCAGGCGGTCACGAGCGCCACCGCGAAAACGCATCCGAGTACGACCGCGCTCGCCGAGGGCGCCACCGCGATCGACGCGCCGGGCACCGACGCCGCCGCCGACGCGACGGCGTCGAACGCCCGCAGCAATGGATGCGCCGCGTCGGCCAGCACGCGCGCGACGGGCCGCAGCGGCGACAGCGCGAGCGACAGGAACATGATCGGTTGTACGACCGCCATGACCGGCGCCGCGAAGACGTTCGCGACCGGCCCGATCAGGCTCATCCGCCCGAAGTTCCAGGCGACGAGCGGCGCCGTGACCGTGGCGGCCATCGTCGATGCCAGTGCCGTCGACGCGACGGTGCTCCCGACGCCGCGCAGCCGCGCCATCCATGGCCATCGCGCCGAGAGTCGGGCCGTGCCCACGAGCGCCGCCACGCCGGCGACGCTCAACTGGTAGCCGACGTCCGTCACCACCCGGGGATCGACGAGCGGAATCGCGGCGCCGACGGCCAGCACGGCCCACGGCGACGTCGGACGCTGCCACCAACGCGAGAACATCCAGAGGCCAAGCATGACCGCGGCCCGCAGCGCCGGCGGCGGCGCGCCGAGCATGGCGACGTAGGCCGCGATCACGACGAGCGTGGCCGCACTCGCCCGGCGGCGCGAGAGCCTGAGGAGTTGAAACGCGAGATCCACCGCCACGGCGATGAGCGCCACGTGCAGCCCGGAAATCGAGAGCATGTGCGACAGGCCGGCCGCCGCGTAGCGGTTGCGCAGGTCGGCGGAGAGGCCCCGGCGATCGGCCACGAGCAGCGCCCGCGCCAGCGGCGCGTCCGCGCCGAAGAGGGAATCCACCTGGCGCCCGGCCGCCTCGCGCCACCGCGCCATCAGCGGTCCCGGTCGGATCTCGCTCAGGTTCGCGCCCTGCACGAACAGCCCGCGCGCGGACGACGTGATCGCGCCCGATGCGACGGCCCGCGACCCGGCATCGGCGCTCCCCCGCAATACGGAGAGGGAGACCATGACCGGACACGCCACCGCCCGCGCGCTCGCGAACGATCCCGGGGCGGCAGGGCTCTGCAGGACCACCGGAATGCCGCGCGCGTGCTCGAGCGACCGGCGGCACCGGGCGTCCGACCGGGCGGCGGCGCGCGCCACGAATGCGCCGCCGCACAGGAGGAGCGCGAGCGCGGCCGGGCGCGCGCGCCGCGCTTCGATGCTCCAGACGACACCGGCGACCGCCGCGGCGATCGGGCCGGCCAGATGGCCGCCGAAGCCGAGCAGCAGCCCGGCCACGTAGGCAACGACTCCGACAGCGAAAAGCGGCATGGCGCGGCGGGGTGCGGGTGGACCGCCGCGAGCCGGGGCGCGTCAGGTCGTCGGTGGAATCTCCCGCGGCGACCCGTGCCTCGGAGAGGCGGCGACCCGGCGCATCGCGTCCATGACGCGCACGGCGAGTTCGGCGCGCCCCTGATCGCTGCGCAGTTCCAGGTTGGCCAGCGCCCAGCCCTGAGCGGTGTTGGCGTATCGCGGACGAAGCTGGTTCAGGACGTACGTCGTGACGTCATCCGCGCATTGCGCGCAGGTGCAATACGGCCCGCCGCGTTTGAGCAGCTCGCCGTGGATCTCGCGCACCACTTCTTCGACGAGGTTCTTCATCCGGCCATCGGGAGCGGCGCCCGCTCCGGGACAACGGTTCCAGTGAAGGTCGAGCCCGTGGTCCCGGTGAGCTCGACCGTGAGATAGCGGCCGAGGAGTTGCGCGTCGCCCGGGACGAGGACGGTCTTGAAATCGCGCGTCCGCGCTTGCCACAGGTCGCCGCCCCGGCGCGCCTCGCGTTCCACCAGCACCTCCACGCGCCGGCCGAGGAGGGCGAGATTCTGCTCGCGCGATCCGCGCCGCACCGTCTCGACGAGCCGCGCCAGGCGTTCCGACGCGACGTCGTCGGGCACCGTTTCCGAAATCGGCATGCGGGTGGCCGGCGTCCCTTCGCGGGGGGAGAACTTGAACGTGAAGGCATCGGCGAATCCGATCTCGCGCACCGCGCTCAGGGTGTCCTCGAAGTCGGCGTCGGTTTCTCCCGGGAACCCGACGATGACGTCGGTGGTGAGGCTGAGCCCCGGAACCGCGGCGCGCAGCCGGGCCACGCAGTCGAAGAACTCCTCGCGGGTGTAGCGCCGCAGCATGCGCCGGAGCACGCGCGAGCTGCCCGACTGCATCGGGAGATGCACGTGCTCGCACACGGCCGGCACGTCGGCCATCGCGCCGATCACGCGGTCGCTGAAATCGTTCGGATGCGGACTCGTGAATCGCACGCGGCGGATGCCGGGCACCGCCCCCACCGATCGCAGCAGGTCCGCGAAGTCGTGCGTGCCGTCGTTGTACGAGTTCACCGTCTGCCCGAGCAGCACCACTTCCGTCATCCCCTCGGCGGCCACCGCCTCCGCCTCTCGCGCCACGTCGGCCAGCCGGCGGCTGCGCTCGGCGCCGCGCGTCGTCGGCACGATGCAGTAGGTGCAGCGATAGTCACAGCCCCGCTGCACGGGGACCCACGCCTTCACCTTGTCGAAGCGGCGCGGCGTGAAGTCCTCGTAATGCTCTTCCAGGTCGAAGCTCGTCGCGACGGCGCGCTCGCCGCGCCGCGCCCCGTCCACGAGCGCCGGCAGCGCGCGGTAGCCGTCGGGACCGATGACGAAGCTCACGTGGCGCGCCGAGTCGAGCAGTCGCGGGCCGAGCCGCTGGGCCATGCACCCGGTGACGCCGAGCACAGAGCCCGGCTTCATGTCGCGCTTCAGTTCGCCCAGCCGACCGATCACGCGCTGTTCGGCGTGATCGCGGATGGCGCACGTGTTCACGAGAATGACGTCGGCGCTCTGCGGATCCGGGGCCACCGCATAGCCGCCGGCGGTGAGCGACCCCAGCATCAGCTCGGAGTCGCTCACGTTCATCTGACACCCGTAGGTCTCGATGTATACGGTGGGGCGGGAAGTGGTCGTCATGCGTTCGGGCCGGGATTCAGGAGAAGATAGCGCGATCAGGACGCGACGAGCGAGCCGTCGGCCCCCGCCCGCAACTGGCCGACGAACCGGTGGCCCCGCGGCAACGCCGGATCGGCCAAGCCGACGGTCAGGAAATCTTCGGTGACCCCGCGCCGGCGGGGGCCGCGGCCGACGACGATGACGTCGGCGCGGGACCCGGCGCGCGCGGCCGCGTACGCCTCCGCCTTGCGGCCGGCCAGCGCGCGCAGCTCCGCCGCTCGTGCCCGCGCCCGGCTCGCCGGCACGGGATCGGGGAGCCGTTCGGCGGCGGTGCCCGGCCGCGGAGAGAATGGAAACACATGCAGGTACGTGAACGGCAGTTGCGCGCAGAGTGACAGCGTGTCCGCATGGTCGCGTTCGGATTCTCCGGGAAATCCGGCGATCACGTCCGCGCCGAGGCCGAATGCGGCGCCGCGCGCTGCCAGCCGTTCCACGGCCGCGGCGTACTGCGCCGGGGTGTACCAGTGGCGTCCCATCCGGCGCAACAACCGCGCCGATCCCGTTTGGAGCGGCGCATGCAGGAAGGGCGCGACGCGCCCGTCGCGCGCGGTGAGCAGCTCCGCGAGG
The DNA here is from genome assembly GCA_036393095.1 of Gemmatimonadaceae bacterium. Classification (GTDB taxonomy): domain Bacteria; phylum Gemmatimonadota; class Gemmatimonadetes; order Gemmatimonadales; family Gemmatimonadaceae; genus JAGWRI01. Next base: position 19,462 of record DASVWS010000128.1, read on the forward strand.
CGGTCGTCGACTTCGGTCGCTTCCACCGAGGAGAGCCGGATCCGGACGCTGGGCACCGCGCAGGCCAGCCGCTCGACCAGCCGCCCGAGGGACGAGCCCACCTCCGCTCCGTAGTGCCCGATGTGGATGCCGGTGAGCACGATCTCGGGATGGTGCTCGGCCAGCGCCGCCGCTTCGCGCACGATCTCGTCCTCGGGGCGGCTCCGGTTGGCCCCCCTCGCCAGCCGCGTCGCGCAGAAGGTGCAGTGCTCGTCGCATCCGTCCTGGATGCGGAGCACGGCGCGCGTGCTCTGCTGCGGCGCGCCGGTCGCCACCCGCGGCTCGATCCCGAGCGCGCGCGCGACCCCCGCGACGTCGCCCCCGGCGACGACGTCGCGCACCGTGGGGAGTGCGCGCAGCGCCGGCTCGCGATCGGACAGTCCGGCCACGCACCCCATGACCACGCTGCGCAGCCCGGGGGCGCGGCGCGCGGCGCGCCGCACTGCGCTTCGCAGATCCGCCTCCGCCTCCGCCGTCACGGCGCACGAGTTGAACACCGCGCAGTCGGCGAGTTCCGGCGTCCGCACCACGTCGTGTCCCGCTGCCGTGACCGTGGCGTGCAGCGCCTCGCTGTCGGCGTGATTCGCGCGACAGCCGAAGGTCCGGAGATAGACTTTCACGCGACCACGGCAGGGGCGGAAGCCGGCGGCGTGTTGCGCGGCGGCGGCTTCATCGGGACGATGAAGTGAAACGCGCTGCCCTGCCCCGCGCCGCCGCTCTGCACCCAGATCCGCCCGCCGTGCGCGCCCACCACGAGCTTGCAGAAGGCGAGCCCGAGCCCCGACCCGCGCAGCTGCGGCGCGTTGGGCGTGTGCACCTGCTCGAACTTCCGGAAGATCACTTCCTGGTACTCGGGCGGAATGCCGGGCCCGTTGTCGGCCACGGTGAACAGCAGATGATCGCCGTCGCGGCGCGCGCTCATCTGGATCGCCACGGGATGTGCGGAGTGCGTGATCGCGTTCTGGATCAGGTTGCCGAATACGCGGCGGAGCAGCGCCTTGTCGCCCTCGAACACCGGCGTGTCGTCGGCCACGTCCACCGTGGCGGTGGACTGCGCCTGCTGCAGGCGGGTGCCCCACTCGTACACGACCTCGTTGAGCAGCGCCGCGGGAGCGATCGGCTCCGGCTTGAGCGCCACCGACGTCTCTTCGATCCGCCGGATCTCGAGCAGGTCCTCGATCAGGCTGAGCAGGTCCTCGGCCTTCCCCTCCGACTCCTGCAGGGCCCGGCGCTGCGCTTCGGTGAGCGGGCCGAAGTCCTCGTCGAGGAGCATCTCGAGGCTGGCGAGCACGCTCGTCAGCGGCGACTTGAGATCGTGCACGATCATCTTCATGAGATCGTCGCGCAGCTTTTCCAGCTCGCGCATCTTGCGCGAGCTCTCCTCGAGCGCGTCCATGGCGCCCTTGAGCCGCAGGAGGCTGCGCACGCGCGCACCGAGCACGAGCCGGTTGTGCGGCTTGGTGAGGAAGTCGTCGCCGCCCGCCTCGATCGCCTTCACGCGGTCGGTCGTGTCGTTGAGCGCGGTGACGAAGATGACGGGAAGGCGCGCCGTCCGCGGGTCGCGCTTGATGCGGCGGCAGACTTCGAAGCCGGTGTCGCGGTCGTCGCACCCCAGGCCGCCGGCCGGCATCGCCACGTCGAGGATGCACAGGTCCGGTCGATGCTCGAAGGCGGCCTGCACCGCGGCGGGCCCGTCGGCGGCGGCAATGGCGCGGAATCCCAGCACGTGCAGCTGGTCGAAGAGCAGCTCGACGTTCGCCTCGACGTCGTCGGCGACGAGGATCAGGGGAGCTTCGGCGGCCTGCGGTTTCGTCTCCACGGCGCGCCGTCAGGGACGGATGGTGAGGCCCATGCTCAGGGTCCAGGCCTGCTCCGAGATGCCGATGCCCGCGCTGCGCGCGGCGTGCACGCCCGCGATGTCGAACAGCGCATGGCCGCGCGCCAGCGTGAGGCCGAGGCCGCCGGTGAACGATGCCTCATGCACCTGATGCCCGTCGGCCGGGAACGGCAGGTTGCGCCAGCGCGTGCCGAGCCGCAGGGCGAGCGGGAAGCCGCCGAGGCGGGGCCCGCTGAACTCGGCGCCGAACGACGTGTCCCAGGAGTTCATGGCCGCGCCCGAGGCCGAGTCCATGTTGCCGAGCGCCGACCACCGGTCGTAGGCCGTGCGCAACGCCAGGGTGGTGCCGCTGAATCCGTTGAACGCGAGGCCCAGCCCGAAACGGTCGGGGACGTGCGCCGACTCGATGAGCGTGTCCCCCACCGTCTGCTTCAGCCCGCCGCCGCGGCGATACGAGAGCGCCAGTCCGCCAAGCGATGGCTCGACGAATTCGATTCCCGCCGACACCGCACGGCCGGTGTACGTGTTGGTGACCGTCTCGATCGTGTTCCCGTAGCGCACGGTGTCCTGGAAGGTCCGGCGCACTTCGACGACGTCACGCCCGTTCACGCCGTGAATCGCGACGCCGGCTCGCAGCCAGGGGCGGAAGACGTACGCCGCCGTGAGCGCGAGATCGTTGACCGAACCGTTGCTCGTCGTCGTCGAGTTGAACAGCACGCTGTCGCCGCGAATCACCTGGTCCTGCGGCGTGGTGGTCTGCCACGAGCGGTCGAGGAGCGTCGCCGAGGACGCCCCGATCATCAGATGCTCGCCGAACGGCAGCGCCGCCACGAACACCGGAAACCGCTGCGTGCTCGAGTTCGCCGATTGCCCGTTGTCGGTGACTCGCCGGAACTCGGGCTCCAGTTGCATCGAGAGCGCGGGCGCGCCGAACTCGATGATCGCGGCCGGATTCAGCGCCGAGGTCGGATCCATCTCCCCCAGGGCCCCGCCCGCGCCAAGCGAGCGCGCGCTCAGCGCGCCGGGCGGGTAGCCAAGGCCCTGTGCACTCAGGTTTCCCTGCGCCGACGCGCCCGCGGGCAGGAGCAGCGCCGCGAATGCGGCGGCCACGGCGCAGACGCGAGCGAAACGCACGATCATGGAGTGTTTCCTCGCGACTGCGGCGGTGCGTAGGTGATTTGGATCTTCGGCCGCAACGCCACGGGGCCGCTGGACGGCGTGAACCAGAAGAGTTGCCCCGACGCGCCCTCGAACTGCGTGCGCAGCGAGATCGCGCGCGGATCGGTGGCCGAGAGGTTCGCGTGCCAGGCGCGCACGAGCTGCACCATTTCGAACTGGCGCAGTCCGCTGTCGGCAGGCGTGAACCGTTCCAGCGTGTCGAGCCCCACGCCGCCCACGGGCGATACCAGGCGCAGCGCGCGCGACAGGTCGGTCACGGCCGCCGAGGCGAGAATCGCCTGCGGCCAGACGGACGCGCTGTCGTGCGCGTCGGGAGACACGGGATTCGGCACCTGGTTGAGCAGCAGCGTGGCGCGCACCACGGTGGACGAATCGACGATGCTGGAGGGCAGGTTGAACCGGAGATACACGCGATGCCCGGGCAGCCCGCCCACGCTCAGCACGGATGCCGTGGGGTTCGAGGTGCCGCGCACCACGAGGAGGAAGTCCTGCAGGCTGCTGAGCAGCGGACTGCCCACGGGTGTGAGCGTGAGCGGCGCCACGTACAGCGGCCTCACGTTCGCGGTGTCGCCGTGCGGGGCCGGCTTGAACACCACTTCGGCCGGCGTGAGGTTCACGCTCGTGCCCACGCGGAGCTGGGCGCGGTTCGAGCCGGTGACCTGCACGCCCACGCGCAGCCGCCGCTTGGCCGTGATGTACGCCAGCAGCGAATCGTCCGAGATCGGCACGCGCAGGCTGTCCGTGATCGAGTCGGGATCGAAGGTCTGCGACCCGAGCAGCCGGTCGGCGGTGAACAGGGGCGCGAGCAGCGCCACCGCGGTGTCGGCGGCCGTGCTGTCGGGATTCCCGGTATCCACGTCGTAGACGCTCACCGTGATCGGGGCGCCGGGGCGCTGGGCACTGGTGTCGACGCGCAGCATCAGATACGCGCTGTCCACGCCGGCGATCGTCGTGTCGACCGCCGAGTTCGAGCGCGTGAACGTCGAGGGCAGCGTGTCGAAGCGAAAGATCCCGCGCGTGTCGATCGTGTCGCCGCGCGTGGAGATCAGAATGAGCGACTCCTGCCCGATCGAGGGGAACCCGGACACCGAGGAATCGATCACCACGGCATCCAGCGTCGTGTCGCGAAGCGTGACCTCCTGCCCCGGACACAGCACCGGACAGGCGACGTTCGATTCGAGGTTGTCGCTGCAGGCCGCAGCGGCCCCGACTGCCAGGGCCGCGACCGCGAGCGCGAGGGAACGACTACGGGGCAGGAACACGAACACCGTCCACGGATGGCTAGTGACGACTGTGATCGAGCGAATGCGGCGTGAACGCGTTGGGGAGCAGGTCGGCGAGCGACCAGCGCGCCTCGCGGCCGCCGCGGGTGACGCTCAATACCACGAGATCGGGAGAGAACTCGACCAGCGCCTGGCGGCAGACGCCGCACGGCGGGGTCGGCGCTTCGGCCTCGGTGGCGATGGCGATGGCGAGAAACTCCCGCCGCCCGTGCGCGACCGCCGCGCCCAGCGCGACGCGTTCCGCGCACACGCCGGCGGGATACGAGGCGTTCTCGACGTTGCACCCCACGGTGATCGATCCGTCGGCGGCGAGCAGCGCCGACCCGACGCGAAATCCCGAGTATGGCGCGTACGCGGCGTTCATGGCGCCGGCGGCGCGCTCGCGCAGCTCGGCCAGCGCCCCCGCGACGAGCGCCGCCGAATCCTGCGGCATGGCAGCGCGAGCCGTCATTGCGCCACCAGCGCCGGAAGGAACGACGTGCCGCGTCCGCGGAAGGAGAGGCCCAACCACTCCGCGACCGTCGCGCCGAGATCGGAGAACGTGCTCCGGCGCCCGAGATCGCGGGCCAGCACGCGGCGCCCGCCGGCGAGCAACGGCACGCACTCGCGCGCGTGGTCCGTGGATGCCGTGGTCGGGTCGTTCCCGTGGTCAGCCGTGATGAACAGCAGGTCGTCCTCGCGGAGGGCGGACAATAACAGCGGCAGCGCCGCATCGAACTGACGCAGCGCTCCATAGAACCCCGGAACGTCGTTCCGGTGCCCGAACTGCTGGTCGAAATCTAGTAGGTTGGCGAACAGGAACCCACCCGAAGACGACTGCAGCCAGTCGCGAATCGCCACCAACCCCTCGGCGTTATCGGCGAAGTGGCGCGATGCGATGCCGCGGCCCGCGAACAGATCGTCGACCTTCCCCACGCCCGCCGTGGGCACGCCGGCCGCTGCGAGCGCGTCGAGCAGCGTCTCGCCCGGCGGCTGGATCGAGAAGTCGCGACGGTTCTTCGTCCGCGTGTAATGGCCGGGCTCCCCCACGAACGGGCGCGCGATCACGCGCGACACGTCGTGCGGCGACACGAGCATGCGCCGCGCCGTCTCGCACCCGCGATACAACTCGTCCAGCGGAACGACGCCCTCGTGCGCCGCAACCTGGAAGACGGAATCGGCCGACGTGTAAAGAATCCATTGGCCCGTCCGCTGATGCTCCGGACCGAACCGATCGATGATCACGGTTCCGCTGCCCACGACGTTGCCGATCACGCCGCGGCCGGTGCGCTGCGCGAATTCGTCCACGACCTCCGGGGGAAATCCGCGGGGATACGTGGGGAACGGACGGGCCAGGTGCAGGCCGGCGATTTCCCAGTGTCCCGTCGTGCTGTCCTTCCCCGCCGATTTCGGCTCCATGAGCCCCCAGGCACACGTGGGATGGTCGGTGCGTTGGACACCGGCCAGCGGGGCGATGTTGCCAAGCCCGGCGGACTGCAGGTTGGGCAGGTCGAATCCGCCGGCAATCGCGCGCGACAGGTTGCCCAGCGTGTCGCTGCCCGCGTCGCCATAGGCACCCGCGTCGGGGGCGGCACCGATGCCGACGCCGTCCAGCACGACCACCGCCGCGCGCTTCTTCATGCGCCCTCCCCGTACAGCCGCGGCAGGCGCGAGTGCAGCTCGGTGAGGAGTTCGTACGGCGAAAGGTGTCCGAACCGGGCCACGTCCTGCACCGTCAGGAGATCGTCGCCATCACGTCCGATGAGCGTCACCACGTCGCCCACGGCGCAGGGCACCTCGGTCACGTCGAGCATCGTCATGTCCATCGTGACCGCGCCCGCCACCGGCACCCGGCGCCCGCGCAGCAGCGCCCAGCCCCGATTGCCGAGTGCGCGGCGATAGCCGTCCGCGTATCCGAGCGGGAGCGTGGCGATGC